>NZ_JASJVI010000031.1:0-38479 GCF_035019865.1 Cryobacterium sp. 10I5 | reverse complement strand
CCCCCCGCCCCCCCCCCCCGGGTGGGGGGCTGGGCGGCGAGACGGGCCACGAAGCGGGCAGCCAGCGGAGAGGCGCCGGGGCGAGGGGATGCAGCAGGGCGCGGGGAAACCTGGGTCGTCATGAGCTGGTTACTTCCTGTTGGGCGGGAACGTCGCTACGGGAGGGCGCGTCGCTGCGGGAGGTCACTTCGTCGCGGGAGGTGCGGGGTTCGATCCGTTTCGGGGCCGGCGTCCGGTGGCTCCGGAAGACCCAGAGCCGCAGCAGCACGAACCGCATCACGGTCGCGAGGAGGTTGGCCGCCGTGAGCACGATGATCTCGGCCTGGGCCCCGGCATCCGCTCGCACCAGATGCAGCACGAGGAGGGAGCCGCTCGTCACGAGCCAGGCCAGGCCGAAGATCACGAGACCCTGCGCCTGGTGCTTGACCGCGCCTCGCCGCCCACGCACGCCGAAGGTGAGACGCCGGTTGGCCCAGGTGTTCGCGATCGCGGTGATGAGCAGGGAGAGAAAATTGGCCAGCTGGGCCGGCATCACGTACTGGAGAACGAGGTAGAGCAGCGCGAACGCGATGGTCGACAGCACGCCGATCACACCGAAGCGCAGCACCTGGCCGAGGAAGGTCGGTGGGGTCGGCGGCTCGAACGGCGGTCGGCCGAGTTCGGCGTAGATCTCGTCGACGGGGATCCTGCCGGTGATGAGCGAGTGCGCCACCCGAACGAGCCCCTTGAGGTCATCGGCGGCGGTGCCGACCACGTCGACGCGGCTGTCGGGGTCATCGATCCAGTCGACGGGCACCTCATGGATCCGGAGCCCGGCACGCTCGGCGATGATGAGCATCTCGGTGTCGAAGAACCAGCCGGTGTCTTCCACGAGCGGAAGAACCCGCTGGGCGACGTCGCGGCGCATCGCCTTGAAGCCGCACTGGGCGTCGCTGAATTCGACGCCCATCGTCGTGCGCACGAGGGCGTTGTAGCTGCGGGAGATGAACTCCCGCTTGCCGCCGCGGGTGACGCGGGAGCCACGCGACAACCGGCTGCCGATGGCGACATCGGAGTGACCGGAGAGCAGCGGGGTCACGAGGGGTGGAAGAGCACGCAGGTCGGTGGAGAGGTCGACGTCGACGTAGGCGACGACCTCGGCGGGCGAGTCGAGCCAGACCCGCTTGAGCGCCCGGCCCCTGCCCTTCTCGACGAGGTGCACAGCGTTGACGCCCGGCAGTTCGGTCGTGAGCGCGTCGGCGATCGCGGCCGTGTTGTCGGTGCTCGCGTTGTTCGCAATGGTGATGCGCCACGTTTCATCGAACTGATCGGTCAGGTACGCGTGCAGCACACGGATGCTGCGAGCGAGGGTCTGCTGCTCGTTGTACACAGGCACGACGACGTCGAGGGCGAGAGCTGCTGATCGGGTCATGATGGTTACTCTCTGCCGCGAGCCTATGCCGGACCACTGGCCCGGTTATGAGTGCGGCAAGGAGAAACTGTGAAGCGCCTGCGCCCTCCTTCCGGACTAGGGTGGGGTCGAAGGAGGCCCAGTGACCGCCGCAGAGCCGAATAACCGCCGGTACACCTCGCGGATCGTCGTCGGGGTCGACACCGGCCAGCCGGATGCCGTCGTGCAGCAGGCCGCCGTCTTCGCGGAGCACTTCGGGGCAGAGCTGGTCTGCGCCTGGGTCGACACCGGACGCTACGTGATCGAGGAACACCCCGACGGCAGCGTGAGTTCGCTGTCCTTCGACCCCGATGTCGTGGACCTCGCCGACGAGGCACTCCCTCCCCGTCTCGTCGCACGGCTCACGGCCGCGCTTGACGGGCGCCAGGTCGCGTGGAGCACCCGGGCACTCGCCGGGGACCCGGCCCTCGCGATCGGCAGGCTTGCAGACACCCTCGGCGCGGCCATGATCGTGGTCGGCACCCGGGAGTCGAGCGTCCGCGCCGGCCTGCAGGCCTTCTTCAGCGGGTCGATCGCGGTGCGCCTCGCGCATCGCCAGCACCGGCCGGTCGTGATGATCCCGCTCGCGCCGGTCCCCTTCGAGCAACGTCTCCCCTGGGAGCCCGCCTGACCGCCCCTGGCAGGAGCACTGGCAGGAGTCCGTCGCAGGGGCTCAGGCGAAGGGCGTCACTGCCATCGCCGCCGTCATGGCCGACATCCCGAGGAGGTTCCCGCGTTCGAGCCGGGTGCGGCTCTCCGTCACGAGCAGCACGAGAGACCAGACCACGAACGCCGCACCGGCCGCGCAGACCAGGGGCAGCAGGAGCGAATCCGAGTGCGAATGCCCCGCTGCACCCGCGCCGCCGCCCGGGGACATCACCGTGTGCGCCATCAGCTGGCCGGCCGTGACCACGAGGCCGAGCGGGTGGTGCAGCAGCATGGTCGGCCCCATAGTCCCGTGAGGTGTCGCAGATCGATGTTCCCGGGACGTGCGAACGTCGATCTGCGACACCTCAGCGGCGAGAGCGGGAGCCGGTGAGGCGGGGACGAGTCGGCGACGGAGCAGCGCCGAACAGGTCAGCCCCCAGGCGATCAGGATCGCCGCCCACGGCAAGGGTCCGAGGCCGATCGTTCCGAAGGCGGAGTCTGTCATGGCCGCGAGCATCACGAGGGTGGAGACGACCGCGAGGCCGGACCGGGAGCGCCGGCTGCCGAGCACGCAGCAGAGGTTGAGCGACGCGCCGCCGATCATGATTCCGTGCAGTGCCCAGGTCACCAGCGCTCTCCTCTCGTCCTAGTGGTGCGCGTGCTCGTGCGTCGTACCGTCGTGCCCGTGCGAACAGTGCGACACCGGCTCGTTGGCCGGCACGTTCATCGCGGGGTTCGCACCGAAGAAGCCGTAAGGCTTGAGCGTGAACTTCGCGTAGTCGACCGGCATCACCGGCCAGTCCTCGATCCGCGGGAAGTGCGTCGGGCCGAAGGTGTGCCAGAGCACGATGTCCTCTCCGTCGATCGACCGGTCCCCCGCGATGTACTTCGTGATGCCGTCGCCGCCTGGGTTCTGGTGCACGAAGTCGCCTGCCGCGAACTGCTCCGCCGGGTCGTACTGGGTCACGAACAGGTGCTTCGTGGCGAACTCGGCGCGCTTCGCGATCGATGATCCCGGGTCGGCCATCAGCGTCGGCGACTGCTCCGGCTGCAGCACGTAGCCGGTCGGGCGCCCGAGTCGGTTGGTCTTCTCGGTGTTGACGATGTGCCAGGCGCGCGCAATGGATGCGTCCGCGAGCCGCCCGGAGGATGCCTCGCCGGTGAGCCGGGTCGTCTTCTTGGTGAACGCGTTGCCGTGCGGGTTGCCCGGCCCCATCGGCAAGCGCACGCCGTCGATCTCGTCGACCGCGTTGGACAGCCCGTCGACCATCATGTCGAGCCGCGCGCTGAAGAGGTGCTGGTGGTACGGGGCGCCGAGCCCGGGAGCGACCTCGCTGGCATACGCGTAGTCTCCCTCGATCGCGGTCTCTCCGATAGGCTCGCCGATCCCCGGGTATGCCGAGGTGAAGAGGATGCCGGTGAGCTTGGCCTCGCACTCGATGGTGCCGTCGAGGGAGAGGTACCAGTAGAAGCCGTAGTCGTAGTTGCCGACCGTGGTGAAGAAGCTGATCACGAGGCGTCGCTGCCTGCGCACCTCGTTGGAGCCGGTGAACATGTCGCCGTGCTTCCAGAGCGTTCCGACGTCCTCCTCGTGCATGCAGATGCCGTTCTTGATCGTGAACGGGTTGCCGAGTTCGTCGGCGAGCACGGCGTCGAAATACTTGATCTCGCCGACGCAGTCGCAGCCGAGCGCGAGCGAGTTGGTGAACCGGCCGAACAGGTACTCTCCGGTGTCGAAGTAGTTCTGCCAGAACCGCACCGGCGACGGGTCACCGTACGGCACGAGCATCTCGTTGATCGAGGCCCGGTAGATGATCGGTCGTTCCTCTCCGGCATCCGTGAACGACAGCTGGCGCAGCACGAGGCCCTCGCGGGTGTCGAAGCCGACCTGGAACTTCCAGTTCGCCCAGCTGACCCATTCGCCGTCGACCGTGAAGCTCGGCCCCTCGGGCTGGGAGATCACGATCGGCTTGAGGGTCGTGAGCGGGGCGCCCTGCACGGCCGGGTCGTCGAAGTTGCCGCTCTCGGCCGGGATGTCGAGGGTGCCGACGTCGATGAGCCTGGTGATGGTGCGGGAGGCGGTGTCGACATAGGCGGAGAGTCCGTCGACGGGGTGTGCCCAGGGGTGGTCCCCCGGGTAGTCCTGACGGAAGGCGAGCACCCGCACGATCCGGCGGCCGACCTCTTCCGGGTAGTCGTAGTGCCCGGCCGAGAGCGGCACGACCACGACCTCGTCGATCGTGGTGCCCCGCGCGGCGAGCGCGGCCACCCAGCGCGGGTCTTCCGCGACGATGCCGGCGATCGCGTCGAACTCGGCGAGGAGAACGGGCAGCTGACCGGCCGACCCATCGAGGACCGACGTCGACAGTACCGCGCGGCCGGGGATGGAGACGATGTTGTCCGTCGACCGGCCGGTTTCCATGTCGAGGAGCATCACCCGGGCCTGCCGGTCGGGAAGCGGCCCCGTGCCGTCCTGCCAGGCGAGGACCTCGCGCTTGTGCGGTTCCCACAGCCCGACATAGGCGAAGCGGGTGGTTGCGTTCCAGTCGGCGCCCGCCGTGACGACGTCGCGCACGGTCTCGAACTCGGCGGCGGTGAGGCTGCCGACCGGGTGGCTCGGCACGGTCCCGGAGTCAGGGTTGCCGTGATCGTGGTCGCCGTGTTCGTGCTGGCCGTGCGGGGTGTCGAGATCGGTGATGGTCATGATTCTCCAGTCGAAGGGTGGTGAGAGGTGAGCGGATGCTGCGGGCGGGGTTCGCGGGTCACCCGCCGATGGCATCCGTGATCTGGTCGTATGCGACCCGGTTGGTGCGCTTGAGGATGAGCGCCTGCACGAGGCCGCCGAGGGGGAAGATCACGACGAGTCCGAGCAGGACGGCGCTCACGACGCCGAAGACGGGCGCGCCGTCCGCGTCGACGTCGCCGACGAGGAAGGGGAAGTTCGTGGCGATGAGCACTGCGGCGCCGAGCAGACCGAGCAGCCCGAGCACCGGTGCGATCACGGTGTTCCAGAGCCGCCTGTCCTGCTTGGTGCGGGCGAAGTAGACGACGACCGCGATACTCGTGACGGCCATCAGGATGGCGATCGAGAGGGTCGCGACGCCGGAGAGCCAGGTGAAGACCTGAAGCACCGGGTCGAGGCCGAGCACGGCGAAGACGACGATGAGGATTCCGGCGGTCCCCGTCTGCACGATCGAGGACAGGTGCGGTGCGGAGTGCTTCGTGTGCACCCGGCCGAGGAAGTCGGGAAGGACCCGGGCGTTGGACATCGAGTGCTGGTAGCGGGTGATCACGTTGTGGAACGACAGCACGCACGCGAACATGCTCGTGATGAGGAGCACGTTCATCACGACCTGACCGATCGGACCGAGGTAGGCGAGGGTCGTGATCAGGATCATCGCGCCGGGGTTCTCCGCGGCCTGGGCGACGACGCCGCTCGGGCCCCACGCCATCACGAGCGCCCAGGAGGCGAGCGTGTAGAAGACGCCGATGCCGATCACGGCGACGTAGGTGGCCCGCGGGATGGTGCGGCCGGGGTCCTTCGCCTCGTCGCGGAAGATCGCCGTCGACTCGAAGCCGATGAACGCGGCGATCGCGAACATCAGGCCGATCGCCGGGGAGCCGGTGAGCACGTTGTTCGGTTCGAAGGGCGCCATCGAGAGGCCCTCGGGGCCGCCGTTGACGACCACGGCGACGACGAGCGCGAGCACGACGCCGACCTCGCCGAGGAGTAACACCCCGAGCACCTTCGAGCTCAGGTCGATGTGCCGGTACCCGAGGAAGCCGACGAGGGCGACGGCCGCGAGCGCGTAGAGGTACCACGGCAGATCCGGCGCGCCGAGGCCGGTGAGGGTGACGCTCAGGATGTATCCGACGTACCCGTAGACCGCGACCTGGATGGTCGTGTACGTGAGCAGGGCGAGGAACGCCGTGGCGAGTCCGGCCGGTTTTCCGAGCCCGTAGTTGACGAAGGTGAAGAACGCGCCGGGCTTGGGCACGTGCCGGGTCATCGCGGCGAGGCCGACAGCGAAGAACAGCAGGACGATCGCCGCGACGACGAACATCGACGGGAAGCCGACTCCGTTGCCGAGCAGGATGCCGAGCGGAGCGGAGCCGCCGATCACCGTGAGCGGCGCCGCAGCGGCGACGACCATCAACACGATCGACGTGACGCCGAGGGAACCGGTCAGGGACCGTTCGGCGGGGGCGGTGCCCACGGATGCCGTGGGCTCTTTCGTTACGGTCATGTCATCTCCAGCTCGGGCGGGTTCGTCAGGGTAAGTCGGGGAAGCGGATCGGAAGGTCTGCGGCCAGCCTGTCCGACCGCTGTTGCCGACCGGTCTCGCCGCGGTAAACGTCCGGGCGGCCCGAATGAGACACCGGCCGTCCGATGTCTCACTCGGAGGTCACGCGACCGAAACACTCCCGAAGCGCGGCCGCAACGATGACTGGCTAGCCTGAGGCTCCGCACCGCCGCCGACCGTGAGCTTGTGAACGAGAGAGAACGAGGCCGGACCGATGACCGCACTGGCCAGGGCCATCAACGATCCGCAGCCGGTCGACGGCATCGGGACCCGCTCGCCCGTCGACGGCCTCGACCGGCGCAGCGTGGGATTCTTCGACGTGCTCGCGCAGTCGGTGTCCGCCGTCGCTCCCTCGGCCGCTGCGACCACGATCCCGCTCCTCGTCGCCGTCGTCGCCGGTGGAGCGACCGTGTGGTCGCTCGCGACCGCGATGCTGCTCGCGTTCCTCGCGGCGACGACGATCAACCAGTTCACCAGGCGCATCGCCGCGGCCGGGTCGATCTACACCTTCGTCTCTCGCGGGCTCGGCACCACGGCGGCGTTCGTCGCCGGCGTCGGCCTGCTCGTCGGCTACGGGTTCATCTCGATGTTCGCCCTCGGCGGTGCCGGATATTACCTCACGATCGTGGTCGGCAGGTTCTGGCCGGCGCTCACCGGGTCCGTCTTCGTCGCGGGCCTGCTCATCGTCGTCATGGCGGCACTGTGCCTGCTCGTGCTGGCCCGCGGCATCCGGCTCTCGACCAGGATCACCCTGCTCGTCGAAGCCGTTTCGGTGCTCATCATCGTCGTGCTCGTCGTCGCGCTGCTCGTGCGGCTCTGGCCGGTGCTCGACTGGTCGCAGCTCGCGCCCGGCGGCATCGACCCCGCCAACTTCGCGGTCGGGTCCGCCCTCGCCCTCACGGCCTTCGTCGGTTTCGAGAGCGCATCGACCCTCGGCGTCGAGGCGAAACGCCCGTACGCGAGCATCCCGCGCGCGATCGTGTTCACCGTGCTCGGGTCGGGAGTGCTCTACCTGCTTGCCTCGTTCAGCCAGCTCGTCGGCTTCTCCGCCCTCGGCGGCACGATCGCGGCGAGCGCGTCCCCGGTCAACGATCTCGCCGTCGCGTACGGGATCGACGCGGTCGGCCTGCTCCTCGACGTCAGCATTGCGACGTCCTTCCTGGCCTGTGCGATCGCGTCGACGACGGCGCTCGTGCGGGTGCTCTTCTCCATGGGTCGCGAGGGCCTGATGCCGAGCAGGTTCGGGCGCACCCACCCGCGGTATCGCACGCCGTTCGACGCGGCACTCGTGGCGATGAGCGTGATCACGGCCGTGCTGCTCACCACGATCGCGCTCTCCGGCAGCATTTGGCAGACCATGGAGGTGCTCATCGTCGGGGCAGCAGGCGGTTACATGACCGCCTACCTGCTCGTCTGCATCGCCGCCCCGGTGTTCCTCCGGCGCATCGGCGAGTCCACCTTCTGGCCGGTGCTGTTCGCGGTGCTCGCCGCCGTGCTGCTCGGCGCCGTGCTCATCACCTACCTCGTGGTCGAGAGCGGCTCGGCCAGGGCGCTCGGGGTCTGGGTGTTCCTCGGCATGATGGCGCTCGGTCTCGCCTGGTGCGGCCTGCGACTGCGGAGCCGACCTTGGCTGCGGGACACGATCGGGGTCTACGACGTGCCCGTGACGGGCGATCTTCTCGGCGGACCGGCCCCGGCGGATGCCGCGGCGCGGGAATCGGGCCGGGCCGGCCCGTGACGGGCGCCGCGCACCTCGGTGCCCGCCAGCCGAAGGCCATCCAGAGCGCCCTGACGGTGCTCGAGGAGGTGGCCCGCTGCGGGTCGGGGGTCACGGCGCGGGAGATCTCGGACAGCCTCGGGCTCCCGAAGGCGACGGCGTACCGGCTGCTCAACCTCCTGGTCCAGGACGAGTACCTCGTGCGGATGCCGGACCTGCGCGGGTTCGCCCTCGGCCGCAAGGTCGTCGAACTCGCCCGCCTGGTCGCGCCGGCCCAGCCGCCGGAGGCGGTGCGCGAGGTCGTCGACCGGCTGCGCTCGCGCATCCGTGGGGGCATTCACCTCGTCCGCTACGACAGCGACGGTGTCCGGGTGATCGATCCGGACCCCGACTACCCGCCGAGCGTGTCCGTCAGGAGTGCCCGGGCGCTCGAGACGAGTGCGATGGGCCGGCTGCTGCTCGCCGAACGTCGAGGGGACTCTGCGATGCTCGGGGAGGACCCGGAGCTGGCCGGGCAGCTCGCCACGATCCGGATCGAGGGCTATGCGTACTGCCCGAGCTCCTGGGCACCGGGGACCGGCTGTCTGGCGATCCCGATCCGGAACCGGGAAGGATCCCTCGTTGCTGGGCTCTGTCTCTCGGCACCCGCTGCGCGGATCGACGAGCCCGCCGAATTCCTGGCCCTGCTCAGGATGGGCGCACGGGAACTCGCGCCCTTGCTCGCCTGAAGCGGATCAGGCCGCAGCGGTCAGGTGCAGTGCGGCCCGGCGCAGCCGGTCTTTGACCGCATGTTCGATGAGAACGGGAATGTAGTCCCGCAACGGATTCCGGGCGAGCGCGAGTTGCTGCGCGTGCACGGTCTTCTCGATGCTCGTCGGCGGTTCGTTGGGAAACTTCTTTTCCAGTCGCACAATGATCTGCTCGACCGCGCGGTCTTCCTCTTTTCTATTCACCCTTTCAGTCTCTGCCTACTGCGGCGCAGCGTCAAACGCGAATGACGGCTCAGGACGGATCGCCTTCCAAGGATCCACCCCGCAGGGCGACCAGACAGTGGAAGACTGTCGGAGGCGGCGCATGCCGCATTCCCTGGGAAAGGCTCGAGATGACCGACGCACCGACACTGTCCGCAGAGGAACGCCTGCTGGAATTCCTCCTCGAGCAGGAGCGCAGCATCCAGTTCGATTCCTTCGGTTTCGCGGACGCCTGGGCGGTGGGCTCCCTGCTCGTGGAGCTCGGACTCGAACGGAACCATCCGATTGCGATCGCGATCATGTTCGGGGACCAGCGCGTGTTCCATGCCTCCCTGCCGGGAGCCTGCGCGGACAACGACGGCTGGCTCGAGAACAAGTTCCGTGTCGTCCGCCGGTTTGCGAGCTCATCGCTCGCTGTCGGCACCCGGTTCCGGGCCGCGGGGCGCGACTTCGACACCTCGTCCCGGCTCGACCCGCACACGCACGCCGCCCACGGCGGCGCATTTCCCCTGCGCGTACGCGGGGCGCTGATGGGTGTCGTCGGAGTGTCCGGACTCGCCCAGCAGCTCGATCACGATCTCGTCGTCGAGGCGCTCAGGGCACACCTGGTCACACGCGGCTGACCGTCGCCTGCGTCACGGACGCGAACGCGGGAGTCGGCCTGCCGAGCAGGTAGCCCTGGGCGAAAGCGCAACCGGCTTCCCGAAGCGCGGCCAGCTGGTCCTCGGTCTCGACCCCTTCGGCAACCACGTCGATGTCGAGCTTCTGCGCGAGCGCGATGATCCCCTCGACCAGGGCGACGGATGCGGCCTCCGGCAGATTCGCGGTGAAGGTCCTGTCGATCTTGATCTGGTCGACAGGGAGGGTGTTGAGCCAGGCCAGGGTCGAGAACCCGGTCCCGAAATCGTCGAGCGAAATGCTCACGCCGAGCCGGCGGAGTTCGATGAGGCGTTCCACGACGCCAGGGAGATCGATGAGAGCCCTGCTCTCGACGATCTCGAGCACCAGCCGCTCCGGACGGAGCCGGTTGCGGTTGAGGGCCGCGCGCACGGTCGGTATCAGCCTCGGGTCGACCAGGGTGGCACTCGCAAGGTTCACCGCGACGTGCAGCGGCACCCCACCGGCAGCGGTGAGGGTCGCAGCGTCGCCGAGGGCTGCGAGGTCGGCGAGGGCCTTCCCGAGCACCCACAGGTCCAGGTCGGCAACGAGGCCCGTCTCCTCCGCGAGCGGTAGAAAAGCAGCGGGGGCCAGCAGGCCCAGGCGGGGGTGGTCCCAGCGGATCAGGGCTTCTGCCCCCACGACCCGGTCGGGCGAGGAGAGCGCGACGACGGGCTGGTAGTGCAGCCGCATCTCGGCCCGCCCGAGCGCCTCGACGAGCTCGCTGTGCAGCGAGGTCACCGGGCCGGTCCGGTTGCTCTCGTCCGCGAGGGCGACCTGGTTCCGGCCGGTGCGTTTCGCCTCATACATCGCAGTGTCCGCTGCGGCGAGCAGGCGTTCTCCGCCATCCCCCGGGCCGTTGTGTACGGCGACCCCGATGCTCGCGGTGATGCGCAGGTCATGGCCGGAGACGTGGAAGGGCCGGTTGAGGCTATCGACGACCCGATGGGCGAGGTCGACCGCCTGTTCCTGGCCCGGAAGTTCGCGGGCGAGGACCGCGAACTCATCGCCCCCGAGACGTCCGATGGTGGCCTCGACACCCAGGCACCCGCGCAGCCGAACGGCGATCTGGCGGAGGAGTTCGTCGCCGGCACCGTGACCGAGCACGTCGTTGACCTGTTTGAAGTTGTCCAGGTCACAGAACATCACGGCGGTGCAGGACCCCGCCGCGCAGGTCGACACGGCGGCATCGAGCTCACTCGCGAACAGCATCCGGTTGGCGAGGCCGGTCAGCGGGTCATGAAGGGACTGGTGGCGAACCGTGGCGAGGAGCCGGGCGTTCTGCAGGGCGATGGCGCCCTGATGGCTGACGCCCTCGATGCGGGCGAGCGTGCTCGGCGAGATGCCGGGCGCGAGGGTGGAACGCCACCCGCCCGCTACGACCCCCATCAGCACGTCGCCGGCGAGCAGCGGAACGATGATCGCCGTGGTCATCCCGCATTCCGCGAGGAGGCCCGCGAGTTGCGGGCTCGCGGTGGTCGCCGAGAGCGGGACCGGCCGCTGGTGCGCGAGGAGCTCGACGAGTTCGGGCGTCTGCGCAGCGGGGATCGGCGCCGCGAGCACCCGATCCCTCCGGGGCGCATCGAGGCCGGCGGTCGCGACCGCGCGCATCACGCCGGGGCTGGCATCCCAGAGCAGCACCGCAGCGGCATCGCAGCCGGCGATAGCGGGGACCGCGAGGGCCACGGCGTCGGCGACCGCCTCGCTGCCAGTGCTCGTCGCGAGCTCATGGGCGAGCACCAGCATGGCGGCCGCCCTGCTCTCTTCGCGCCTGCTGTCCTCGAGGGCCGTGAACAGGTCGAGCGCCGCCGCGGCGTGGCCGGCGTAGGCCTCGAGCAGGGTCCTGTCCCCGTCCATCGAGGTGTGGCCGAGTGAATACAGCGCGGCAAGTCGCCCGTAGGTACGCCGGCTCGAGGAGACGTCCACGATCACGGCCCGCTCGCCGAGGTCTGCGCCGTGGAGGATCCGGGCAGCGATCCTGACCGCCCCGGGCGCATCAAGCCCCTGGAAGCGAAGCACGGGCTCACCGTGGTCGGCCGTCATGATGAGCAGGTACGCCGGCGCGAGCACCGCAGACGAGGCCCGCGCGACGATCCGGGCGAGCACGTCGTCGACGTCGTCGCTTCCGACCAGGTCCGCTGCGGCGTGCTGGACCTCTTTGACCTTCTCGCGCAGGAGCGCCAAGGACCGGTTGGTGGGATGGTTCAGTGACCGCCGCGACCACCAGCGGCGCCGGGTCGACCACGTCACTTCGTAGACGCAGCACTCGTATCCGTCGCACTGGCACTCCGGGTGAACCACGATCGCGGCCGTGAGCCCGAACATGGACGGCAGCGCCGCGAACAGGCCCTGGGCGTACTGGCAATCCAGGCGCGACGGTGGATAGCCCTCGTGCAACCGGTAGCGGAGGCGTGCCGACGTCCGCCCCACGGAAACGGACTCCATCGTCGATGTGGTCGTGAACTTAGGAATCAATCGCGGCAGCTGGCGATACACCGCTGCGGGTGACGCGAAGGCGCTCAGGAGCTGCACAAGCACCGGATGAAGCCCGTCTGAGACGACCGTCGCACCCACCTGGTACATCGTGTGCGGGTCGTCGAGCACGGTCGTCGCGGCCGTGAAGAGCCGGATCCTGGTGTCGTAGCTCACCCAGGTGGCCGTGTCCTCGAGCCAGTCGAGCGACTCAGTGATTCCCGCCCTGGCGAGGACGTCGGCAACGGCAGCGTCCCCGCCGTGTGCACGCACGTGGCCGAGGAGAAGGGAAATCGTCGTGCTCGACGTCTCCCGTGGCTCCTGTGTCATCATCGCCCCCTGAGTGCATACTACCGACTGCACCCTCCTCCGAGGGGGCCTGAAGCCGGCGGCTCAGCGACCGAGGGCAGGGCTTCCGGTTATTCGTCGACCGGTCGGTCAACGAACATCTGTTCAGACGGCGGTCTCGTCCGGACTCTTGGCCGCATCCGCAGCGGGAGCGGAATACCGCATCAGCGACTTGTGCCGCAGGTTGTATTCGCGCTTGAGTTCGTTCCAGCGCGGGAGCGAGACCTGATTGGCCGACGAGGCCGTGGTGGGTTCGCCTGACGACGGCGCCTCGGACACGATGGCCTCAGTCCTGGTCGTCGTCGCGCGTCGTCGAGACCACGCCGCGTCGCGCAGCGAACTCGCGCTTGAGCGCCGACCAGCGCACGGCGGACACGTAGTGGATGGTGGAATTCTTCGTCGCGTCGGCCATGGGCTCTCTCAGTCTCAAACGGTTGATGAACGGCGCGCCGCTGGGCCTGGTTCAATGTGTGAGCGATCGAGATTGACACGGTTTCGCATCCGTGGATGGAAACCCGACCCATCACTATCGGTGGACGGGATCGCACTTTCATGGTACATCCGACGGTCGGAATCCGGTCATCGAGGCTGGCTCGCGCGGCCGGGCGGCTTTGTTTCCTTACGTGACGGATGCCGGGACATCCGCCCGTCGCCGACCTAGGCTTGCTCTCAACACCGACCGCCACGCCGCGACACGAAGGGACCGAGACCGCGATGACCCAGCACCACCCCGCTCTCCGGACGGCCCCTCGCCCAGAGTGCTCGCAGGGTCACACCTGCACCGGCAGCGCTCCGGGACACGCGCTGCCGCTCATCCAGCAGCGCGTGTCTGCCGCGACGCCGAGCAAATGGCGCGACGCGATCGTCACGGCGGTCACCCATACGGGTTGGATCGCCATCACGACGCTCGATGACCACACCAGGGTCTGGGTGTGGAACCACGCGGACCTCGGCGCCGTGGCCTCGATCGGCGACCCGGTCGCACTGCACGACGTCTATCACGTGCTCGCGATCGGAGCCGATCGCGTGAATGTGCTCCTGGCCCCGGTCGAGCTGTCGGGTTTCTCCGACCTCGCGGATCTTTCCTAAGCCGCCCGTCGTCAGCCGCCGGCCGGGATCTCCGGTCTGGTCCAGCTATGCCATCGGCATCATGGACTTCATCGCCGACATCATCCGCTCGCACGCGGCAGCGCACTGACGGCAGGCCTCAGCGCACATCTTGCACTCTTCGCTCATCTCGGCGTGCATCATGCACTCGTCCGCGCACGCCATGCACATCTTCATGCAGGCGTCCATCTGGGCCATCATGACCGTCATGTCGTAACCGGAGGGGCGCAGCATCATTCGCATCATCGTGTGGGTCATGTCGGCGCAATCGAGGCACATGCTCATGCACTTCGACATCCCGGTCATGCCCATGGCCATCATGTCGTCCGCGCAGACCGTACAGGCCTGCTCGCATGCGCTGCAACACTCGATCAGCTCCTGCATGGCCGCCGTGTCGAGGCCGCTCATGCTCTTCATCGCCGTTGAGGAGTCCATCATCTGCGCTGTCATGCTCATCATTTCAGTCATCCCACTCCGGAAGCCCGGCGTCGGTCCATTCCGGCTGATGACCGTGGCGTCCACGTTACGAAATGTTACGCCGCACGCCCGGCCGGTCGAAAGAGTCCGTGCCCTAGATTGTGGGAAGAGAGTGCAGGACACGAACGTGCGAAGGAGCACTATGACCGGCTGGCGGATTCGCGATTTCCACGCTGACGATCTCGACGGGATCCTCCGGCTCTGGCAGGAGATCACCGCGACGAACACGGAACCGGTCTATGGGCTGTCCGAGGTGCTCGCCTCCTGCCAGAAAGACCACGCCGTCGTCGCGATGCACGGCGACGAGGTCGTCGGGGCCGCCGTCGGCCGCGCGGCGCACGCCCAGGGTTGGATCGTGTTCCTCGCGACCGCACACGTCTGGCAGGGCCAGGGCATCGGCACGGCCATGCTCGCCGCGCTCGAGTCGAAGATGGCACCGCACGGCCTGACCAAGCTCTCCGCGCTGATGCCGGAAACCGAAAGCCGCGTCGACGCCTTTCTCAACCGCGGCTTCGTGGTCAAGAAGCAGTTGAGCTACTTCGAGCGCGAGATCCCGGTGCAGCGCGAGGGACTCAAGGCACTCGGCGACCTCGGCGGGCGGATTCTGCCGCGCGATCTCTGGGCTGCCGTCGGCGGCATGCGCGCCGAGAAGGAACTCCTCGAGCGCCGGCTCGTGATGCCCCTCGCCGAACCCGATCTCGCCGAACAGTACGGGGTCATCCCGCCCAAGGCCGTCGTGCTCTTCGGCCCTCCCGGGACGGGCAAGACCACCTTCGCCAAGGCGATCGCCTCACGGCTCGAGTGGCCGTTCGTCGAGGTGTTCCCTTCCCGGCTGGCCGGCGACCCGAAGGGTCTCGCCGGCGCCCTGCGGGAAACCTTCCTCAAGATCTCAGAGCTCGAGCACGCCGTGGTTTTCATCGACGAGGTCGAGGAGATCGCGGCCCAGCGCGGCGGGGAACCGCCGTCGCCGCTGCAGGGGGTGACCAATGAGCTGCTCAAGATCATCCCGGCGTTCCGTGAGCGTCCGGGCCGCCTCCTCGTCTGCGCGACCAACTTCATCCGCGCCCTCGATTCCGCACTACTCCGGCACGGTCGGTTCGACTACGTCATCCCGATCGGGCTCCCGGATGCCGCTGCGCGTGCGGCCATCTGGGCCGGTTATGTGCCGGCGCCCGTCGCCGGCACGGTCGACTTCGCCGCGCTCGTCGAGGCGAGCGAGGGCTTCTCTCCCGCGGACATCGAGTATGCGGCCCGCCGGGCCTCGCAGGAGGCACTCGAACGGGCACTCTTCACCGCGGACAAGGTGCCAGCGGATGCGCCGAGCGGTCCCCGAACCGAGGACTACCTTGAGGCGATCCGCGCCACCCGCACCACGGTCTCGCCGCAGGTCGCAGCGGAGTTCCTCGAGGACATCGAGCGGCTCGCCCGCCTCTGACCGTGCGAGCAACGACAGCGGCCGACCCCTCCTGCTTCTCGGTCGATGCCTGCAGCAGAGCCCAGGAACGCTGGTGGCTCCCGGCCGTCACCGCCCCGCGAATCGCGACCATCGGCTGACGGCTGACGACTGACGACTGACGACTGACGACTGAGTCTCCGCCGGACGTTGACCCCGCCACCGGGCCGGCTCCACCTGACGTCAGTGAGTTCCGTCCTCATTCAGTCGGTGTCGCGGAGGATCGGGTTCTTACTGGCGAGGAGGACGTGTTGCTGCTCGGGGTCGAGTCCCGGTGGTGGGGTGAGCCAGTAGCGGCCGGTGTCGTCTCCTGTGACGCGCCAGTGTTCGTTGTGAAGCCGCAGGTGGTCGGCCCGACAGAGCAGGATGCCGTCGTCCAGGTTGGTCTGGCCGCTGTCGTCTTTCCAGTGGTGGATGTGGTGGGTCTCGGTCCAGGAGGGTGGTCGGTCGCAGCCGGGCCACATGCAGCCGCCGTCCCTAATGGCGAGGGCGGCCCGTTGGGCGGGGCTGAAGGTGCGTTGTTCCCGGCCGAGGTCGACACCCCTCCCGTGGTCGTCGAAGGTCACGTCGAGGATCCCGGTGTCGCACCGGTTTCGCTCCACGGTCTCGGCCGAGACCGTGACCGCAGTTCCCTCGATCACGCCCGGCTGGAGTGCGGGCGCGTCAGTCTCGCTACCCGCCCCGGCATCAACCGCGGGTTCGGCCACGGCGCCGGGACTCGTCCCGGTCGGTGCAGTGCTCGTGGGTGCGGCCCCGGTCGACGCGATCCCTGTGGATGCGGTCTCGGACTGTGAGGCGCCGGTGGGTGTGGTCCCGGTCGGTCCGGCGGCGCTTGACGCTGGCCCGACGGGCGATGACCCGGTCGGGGCAGCGCCGGTCGGGGCGGTGCCGGTCGGGGCAGCGCCGGTCGGGGCGGTGCTTCTCGGGCGGATGGTGACCATGCGCACGGCGGGGCTGCGACCGCCGGCGATGCGCTTGGGGTCGGCCTTGACACCGAGTTTGATCAGAGCAACGAATCCGTCCGCGGTGAGCTGTTCGGTTGTGCGCGGGTCATCCTGCACCCGTCTCGCCCAGGCGGCCTGCTCCTTGTCCATGAACCGCACCCCGCCCCGACGCGGGCTCGTGATGGCGTCGTATGTGCTCATCAGGTATTCGCCGTCTTCCGGGGCGAAGAGGCCGATCATGCGCACCTGCCCCGTGTGGCGCCGGTAGAACCGCAGGGACCGGTCGTCGTAGGCGGCTTTCTCGCGGGCGGCGATGCCGGCCTCATCGAGCACGTCCCGCACCCGGCGGGCCCGCTTGAACAACTGATCCGCGTTCAGGGTCCGTGCCTCGGCGAGGAGCCAGGCGAGGGCGCTGGCGAGTTTCTCCGGTGTGATCGCCCGGTCCAGGTCGCCCAGGCCTTTGCGGAGCGCATCGGCCTTCTCGACGCTGAGCCAGCCCTGGGCGAGGGCCCGGCCGATCGGGGCGTGCCACGGCGGCACCGCGGCCGGCGGAACCGGCGGAAGGTGCGGGGCCATCCCGTCGAGGGGCGGTTGCTCGCCGTTCCCGCCCTGCCCGTCGAGCCCATCGTTCCCGCCGTGTCCGCCCTGCCCGTCGAGGGGCGGAGTCTCGTCGAACAGCTTCTGCGCCTCGGCGGCTTCCCGGGCGGCCTTCTCGGCGGCATCGGCCTCCGCGAGGAGACGGCCGACCGCGAGCAGCTTGGCCGCGTCACCCTTGCTCGACCCGGAGATGGTCTGAAGCAGGTCTTCCGGGGAGCGGTAACCCTGCCGGGCCGCGAGGCCCTTGCCGCCGAGTTCGGGCCGGGACCGGCGGGCCAGGGTCGCCGCGAACCATGCCGCCTGAGTCTCGAGCGCCCGCCGGGCACCGGCGATCAACACCTGCCCCTCCAACACGGCCTCGTCAGTGAGTGCGTCGACGGCGGCTGACGAGCCACCCAGCCCGGCGACGACATCCGCCATCGACCGCAGCCCGGCGAGCAGGCCGCCCTGCACCGACTCACGGAACACCCGGTCGGCGTGCGGCTGATCGGGTGAAGCGGGCGACTCCGGGAGGGTGGTCATGCCCCCACATTACGACCGACCACCGACACTCTCTGAGCAAGGCTCAGGTATGTGGAAACCTCTTCTGATCAGGAACCTGGTGAGGAGAATGCACAGGATCAGAAGCGTCCGTGACCCGCGGGAAGGGGTATGCGGCGTCAGGCCTGACGGGGAGACTCCGCCATGAACTCGGCGAGGGTCGCCTCGATCGTGGCGAACGACCACCGATAGGCAGCCTCCCGGTCGCGCACGGCGAGCGCGTGCGCGAGCTCGTGATGGCGATGTGCCGAGGGTGGCGTGTACGAGGTGATTGTGAACCGCTTCTCCTCTTCGCGGGTACGGAGCAGTGCCTCAACGGTGCTCGCGAAGTGACCCATGACGGCATTCCCGGAACCGCGCAGGATCTGGGCGTGGAAGTCGACGTCGGCCTCGAGGAAGCCTCGACCGTCACCGTCACGGTCGGCGACGACCATCGCGTCCGCGGCAGCCGAGACCGCCGCGAGTTGCTCGTCCGTCATGGCTTGCGCGCTCAGTCGGGCCGCGACGGGCTCGATCCCGAGGCGCATTTCGAGCATCTCGCGCATCTGGGTGAAGTATTCGGGTCCACGGCCGCGCCAGACGATGATCTGCGGATTCATCAGTTCCCAGGAGGTGCGGGGCAGTACCTGGGTTCCGACCCGCTGCCGCGGCTCGATCATTCCCAGCGACTGCAGCACGCGCATCGCCTCCCGCAGCACGGACCGGGAGACGGCAAAGGTCGCGCTGAGCTCGTCGAGGTTCAGGATGTCGCCGGGTGCGTAGCGCGCATCGACGATCGACTGGCCGACGGCATTGACCACACGCGCGTGCAGGCCGCCCACGCGCAGGGAATCCGTGACGGTGCCGCTCTGCATCTGCACTTCTTTCCCTAGGCGAAGCCGTGGGGCCTCGAAGCCCCCACCGAGATCGTACCCACCCCGCAGGCACTGCCGCGATTCGGGGGTGGCGCCCGCGCACATCTTGTGCGACACTCAATTATCTGATTTATCAGACTATTGCTAATTTTTTGACGATGGGGTCGCAGGGACGCGGCCTCGGAATGGAATCTGAGATGAATCTCGCCCTTGCGGTTCAGACGGCCACCCAGTCGGCGGCCCAGTTGGTCGTGCACACAGCCGACCCGATCAAGCCGGCCAGCAGCGACGCCCAGCTGATCATCGCGGCCGTCGTCGGCATCGCCGTCATCATCACCCTCATCACCTGGCTCCGCGTGCACCCGTTCCTCGCCCTCGCGATCGGCGCCGTCGGCGTCGGCGTCGGCGCGGGACTCGCCCCGAGCGCGGCCGTGACGAGCTTCAGCACCGGCTTCGGCGCGACGATGGCGAGCGTCGGCATCCTCGTCGGCTTCGGCGCCATGTTCGGAAAGCTGCTCGCCGACTCCGGCGGAGCCGACCGGATCGTCGACTCCCTCGTGAGCCGATCGACGACCCGCACCCTGCCCTGGGTGATGGCGCTCATCGGCGGCCTGATCGGCCTGCCGATGTTCTTCGAGGTCGGCCTCGTGCTCCTGATCCCCGTGATCATCCTCGTCGCCCGCCGCAGCGGACTCTCCCTGATCCGTATCGCGATCCCGGCCCTCGCCGGCCTTTCGGTCATGCACGGCCTCGTGCCGCCGCACCCCGGACCCCTCGTCGCCGTGACGACCCTGGGCGCCAACCTCGGCCTGACCCTCGCGATCGGCGTGCTCATCGCCATCCCGACCGTCATCATCGCCGGCCCGGTCTTCAGCAAGTTCGCGGCCCGCTGGGTCGACGTGCCCGTACCCGCACTGTTCCTCACCACAGCCGACACCGGTGAGGTGACCCACACCAAGCGCCCGAGCTTCTTCGTGACCCTGTGCGGCATCCTGCTTCCCGTCGTGCTGATGCTCGCCCGCTCGATCGCCGATGCCCTCGCGCCGGGGTCGACCGCGCCGCTGAACGCCGCGCTCGACTTCCTCGGCACCCCCATGATCGCCCTCGGCCTCGCCGTGATCTACGCCATGATCTTCTTCGCCCGTGGCGGCGGCATGACCCGTGCAGCAGTCTCCACGTCGCTCTCGAACTCCCTGCCCCCGATCGCCGGCATCCTGCTCATCGTCGGCGCGGGCGGCGGTTTCAAGCAGGTCCTGATCGACACCGGGATCGGAACCGTCATCGCGAACGCCGTCGCGGGCAGCAGCGTCTCGATCCTCCTCCTGGCCTGGTTCGTCGCCGCACTCATCCGCGTCGCGACGGGTTCGGCAACGGTCGCGACCGTGACAGCAGCCGGCATCCTCGCCCCGGTCGCCGCAACGCTCGGCGCGACGGATGTCTCGCTCATGGTTCTCGCCATCGGCGCCGGTTCGCTGTTCCTCTCGCACGTCAACGACGCGGGCTTCTGGCTCGTGAAGGAATATCTCGGCACCACCGTCGGGCAGACCCTGAAAACCTGGACCATCATGGAGTGCCTCATCTCCGTCACGGGCCTCGCCGGCGTACTCCTGCTGAATATCGTGATCTAGCATGACCGACACCGAACAGCTCTTCGAGAACCAGCAGCCCGTTCTCGTCATCATGGGCGTCTCCGGCTCTGGCAAGTCCACCGTCGCCGGCCTCCTCGCCGGCCAGCTCGGCTGGGACCTGGAGGAGGGTGACGACCTGCACCCGCAGGAGAACATCGACAAGATGTCGGCCGGGCATCCGCTCGACGACGACGACCGTGCACCCTGGCTCGAGACGATCTCCTCCTGGATCATCGAGCACACCATGGCCGGCGTGCCCGGGATCATCACGTGCTCCGCACTCAAGCGCAAGTACCGCGACGTGCTCCGCGAGCACAACGTGATCTTCGTGCACCTGACCCTGCCGACGGACCTGATCCTGCGCCGCCTCGCCACCCGCCAGGACCACTACATGCCGGTCTCGCTGCTCGACTCCCAGGTCGCGACCCTCGAGGCGCCCGGCGCCGACGAACGCGCCATCACGATCGACGCCGGGCGTGCGCCCGCCGCGGAAGCCGCGGAGATCGTGCGACGCCTCGGCCTGACCCCGCGTCCCGGATCGTCGAGCCTCGGAGCTCCCGCCCCAGGACAGTCGTCCGTGCACCCGGTCGCCGCGGTGGCCCAGAAGGCCAGGCCCTAACGGGCTTGCGCCGACCGCGCGACGTCTCCACGCGAACGACCCCCGCTCAGCGGGGGTCGTTTGTGCGTGCGGGCCACGTTTGTCAGGTTATTCACCCCGGATTCCGGTACGGTATGCGTGTGTCGCTTCGGACGGAGCGATTCATCGCATCCGCTTCGACCGGATGCCGGCAGTGGGAGACGAGATGAGGCTGGCAGGCTTCTCCGCCTCGTTGCACCCGCACCGTGCTCCCCGCACCGCTGGTCTCCGTACTGGCAATCTCCGCACCGCGCTCCTCGCGGCCCTCGCCCTCATCGCTGTTCTCGCCTGCGTGCTCTTCGCCCATGCCGGCGCCGATGGCCAGGACGTGAACGTCCCAGCGGCGATCAGCCCGATGACGATGTCCGCTTCTACAACCGCGTCAGCCTCCACCGGCCCCGCCGGCATGGTCCTCTCCGGCACCGTCGCGCAAGCCGTGGCGCTTTCCGCCTCCGTCGCCGTGACCGCAACGGCCGCGGCCACCGGCATGGCCCGCACGATCGCGGCATCCGTCGGTCAGCGCGTGTTGTGCTTCGAGGGCAACTCCCTCGGCGGCGGCGCGATGGCCGCGATGTCCTGCTCTTTCCTCCTCGTCCTCGGCAGCCTCCTGCTGATCGCGGGCGGCCCGTCCGCCCTCGGACTCCTGTTCGCCGTCGGCGGTTTCGTGGTCGGCTCCTTCCGCACCATCGCGCTGCACCTGCACCGCCCGAGCCTCACGCTGCTTTCCGTCAGCCGCATTTAGGCCGAATCCCGCTCCCGCGCTTCTCCGGCCCTCCCGCCGAACGGATGCGCTCCCCTGCCGTTTTCACCGGCACCCGCGGATTTCGACCCTATGACCTGAATGGACTGCTGAACATGTGCACATCTTCCTGCCCGACGCTCCTGGACCGGATGGGGACGGCGTCGTGAAACGCGCCGGACTGTTCGGCCGGGGCGCGGCCCGTGAGGCGGCGGCTCCCGTCGACGCGACGAACCGCCTCGCAGACTTCGACTACCTCGAGCCCCGAGAGGTCTACCTCGACGCCGCCTGCCAGAGCTTGCGCCCGCAGCCGGTGATCGACGCCGTGAACGAGTACTACACGAGCTACAACGCTTGCGGCGGCCGGGTCAAGTACGCCTGGGGCAAGCGGGTCGACGAGGAGGTCGCGGCAACGCGGGCCGCGGTCCTCGACCGGCTCGGCCTGTCCGCGCGCAGCCACGCGGTCTCGTTCACCCTCAACACGACCTACGGAATCAACCTGCTGCTGCAGCAGCTCCCCCAGGGTCGCTTCGGCCGGGTCGTGACGAGCCACGCAGAACACAACTCGGTCTTCCTGCCCACGATGACCGCGGCCAAACGGCTCGGCCTGCCGAGGCTCGTGCTCGACCGTGCCCCCGATGGCGCCCTCGTCTACGACCCGGCGCAGCTCGAACGCGCCGTCGTCGTCGTGAACGCCGCCTCGAACATCGACGGCAGCACCCTGACGAACCTCGCGGACCTCGTCCGGGACACCCACGCCCACGGCGGCATCGTCATCCTCGATGCCGCCCAGGCCATGGCCCACGAACACACGCTGCTCCGGGGCACCGACGCCGACGCCATCTGCTTCTCGGCGCACAAGATGTACGGGGCCAGCCTCGGGGTCATCGTGACCCGGATCGAGCTGCTGCGCTCCCTCGAGATCGGTTTCGTCGGCGGCGGCATGGTGACGGATGTCCGGGCAGACTCCTTCGACCTCGTCACGGATGACCCCGGCGCACTCCTCGAACCGGGCCTGCAGGCCTGGGGCGAGATCATCGCGCTCGGCCGCGCGCTCGACTGGCTCGGGCACGTCCGTCCAGGCGGCCTGTCACCGCGCGAACACATCGAGAGCCTCTCCGGCCGGCTGTTCGACGGTCTCAGCGCCATCCCCGGCCTCGTCGTGCTCAACCACGCCGCGAGCCCGGTGATCAGCGTCTACGCCCCGAAGCAGGATTCGCACCGGCTCGCAGTCTTCCTCTCCCAGCAGCAGATCATGGTGCGCAGCGGCTACTTCTGCGCCCACCACGAGCTCAAGGAACGGCTGGGGCTCCCCCCGCTCCTGCGCTTCTCCCTCGGACTCCACTCCACTTCGGCGGACATCGACCGGGCGCACGACGCCCTCGCCCGCCTCCTGAAAGGCCTTTCCTAAGTGTTCTGCATCGCAGCATTCATCGTTCTCCTGTTCATGGCGGCCATCTCGGCCCGATATCGCAAATACCTTGCGAAGGCGTGGAACTGTACGTTCCGGCGAATCACCTTCCGCCCCTGCGACACCACCTTCAAGCAGGACATGAAGGACCACATGCTCGCCCCGATCGCCGCGCGCAGGCCCGGCCTGGTCAAGCCGGCGAGCATCGGCCTCGAGGTCGTCGCGGTCCTGATCATCCTGACGACCATCTGGAGCGGGTACGAGGTCGTCAAGAGCGGCGTCAACCTCTACGTCTACGGAACCTGCAACAAGCAGGACTCGGCGTCCTGCAGCCTCGGCGCCGAGGCATGTTCCATTCCGGACCAGACTCCGGGCTTCGGCGATTCCCTCGCCGCGTGGGACGTTGTCGGCGCCTTCGGCAATGAGTTCGCGAGCCTCGGCGAGACCTTCTCCGCCATCCCGAGCCGGATGCAGAACTGGGATGCCACGGCATACCTGCCCGCGGACGCGACCTACCTGAACCCCTACGACGCGAGCAAGAAGACCGCGCTCGAGGTCATCGACCCCGGCTGCACCTACTGCCTGCAGCTCTTCAACAACATCGAGAAGGCGGGCTTCGGCGAGAAGCAGAACCTCAGCTACATCTCATACCCGATCCAGTCGGCGACCGGCTACAAGTTCAAGAATTCCCTCCTCGTCACCGAGCAGCTCGAGGCCCTGCGCCTCAACCCGCTCGAGGGCGCGACCACTCCGGTCGACTGGGCGATCCTGAAGCGCATCTACACAGAGAAGAACGACGCCGGCGTGTCCTGGCAGGTCTCGATCAACAGCATGGACTCCGCGGACGCGAGCGCGCTGCTGCAGGGCTGGGAGCTCGAATTCGGGCTCAGCCAGGCGCAGGTCGACCACGTGGACCAGGTAGCGGCATCCGACCAGGTCACGCAGATCATCGCAGCCAACAAGAAGACGGTCGAGGAGAGCATTCACACCGTGAAGATCCCGACGATCATCTTCGACGGCCGTCGCCACGACGGCCTCGTCTCGGTCGGCGACCTGGGCTAGCCCGTTCGTGCGCTGAGGTGTCGCATATCGACGTTAAATCGCATCGCGAACATCGATATGCGACACTTCACGGGTGTTGAGAGCGGATGCCGGGGTCAGGGCTTCCAGACCATCAGCACGACGACCGCGACGAGCATCAGGCTCGCGACACCGGAGCCGGCGGCGATCCGCGGGTAGCCGGCGGCCTTGGCGCCGGCTGCATCCGTCGCGAGGGACTCTGCGGCGGCCTTGAGCGCCGGCACGACGAGGAAGAGGTTGATCGCGAGCGCGATCACGTAGAGCACGAGCGAGAGCCACACCCAGGTCGATCCGAAGGTCCAGGCGTCGTCGGCTTCCTTGAGGCCGAGCGCCCCGAACCCGAAGAACGCCACCACGATCGAGAGCAGGGTGAAGATATTCACCGACTTCGCGAGGGTCGCGACGGGACCCGCCTGCCCGGCCCGGATGGAGCGCATGGCGGTCATCGGGAGGATGGCCATCGGCCCGACGATGAAGACGGCGGCGACGATGTGCAGGATGTTGATCAGAATATGCATGCCTTCAGGCTAGAGCCGTTCGGGTCAGGCCGGGTGCACGACACCGGGGTGGTCTGCGGGCAGGCCGTGGCGCTTTCCGGCGTGCAGCATCCGCAGGTTCTTCGTCTGCCAGTCGTGCACGGCCTGGTGCTGCGGCTCGAGCGCGCGCAGCTCGGCGCACGCCGTGACCTGGCGGCCGCAGGAGCACAGCCGTGGCGTCGTCTCGTCGGCGTGGTGCAGCGTGCCGAGGCGCCAGAGCACGGCCATCGCCCAGTCGATCTGGTGCTGGGCGAGCTCCGCCTTCCGCTCGGCACGCTTGACGAGGTCGGTCTCGAGGATGCCGCGGAGTTCCGTGCCCGGCGCGTGCTCGAAGTCGCGGGCGGCAATCCGCCGAAGGTCGTCGACCTGGCCGGTCAGGCGGGCAACGGCGGCGTCCTTCTCGGTGTCGCTCGCCTGCGCCTTCTCGGCGAAGCGCCGGTGCTTGTCCTGCTGCTCGGCGAACTGGCCGAGCCACAGTTCGACGTGCTCCGCGTCGCGCCGCTCGGCCTTCTCCGCGCCGAGGTGGTGCAGGCACAGCGCGCAGACCACCTGGTCGCTCGCCGAACCGAAGGTGAATGGCTGCAGCGACCGGCAGCAGAAGCACTGGGCGAGCACGGGCACGTACAGGGGATACGAATGGGTCACGAGAGGATGTCCTTGGTCACGAATCGGCCGTAGGCGAGTGCCCCGAACACGAGGATGTAGCCGCCCTGCAGCAGCGCGTTTGCCCCGAACGACGTCCAGTCGATCGGCTGGCGCAGCAGATCGGCGAAGTCGAGCCAGTAGTGGCTGAAGAGCCACGGATGCAGCCAATCCAGTTGCGGGAGTGCATCGAGCACCTGGGCGGTCACCGAGAGCACGATCGTCGCGGCCATCGCGCCGACGGGCACCTCGGTCAGGGTCGAGATGAACAGCCCGATCGCCGAAAGCCCGAGCAGGGACACCGTGACATACGACGCGATGAGCAGCGAGCGCAGCACGGACTCGCCGACCCCGATGGTGTCGCCGGAGAGCAGGGTGACCGGGCCGACCGGGAACAGGGCGGCGCCGATCAGGGCGCCGGAGACCGCGACGGTCAGGGTCGCTGCGACGCAGAAGGCCGCGGCTCCCGCGTACTTGACCAGCAGCAGGCGCACCCGACCTGCCGGGGCGACGAGCAGGTAGCGCAGTGTGCCGAGGTTGGCCTCGCCCGCGACGGTGTCTCCGGCGACGACCCCGACGGTCAGCGGCAGGAACAGCGGGATCGACACGATCAGGGCGGTGATCGCGACGAAAAGGCCGTTCTGGGTGATCCGGTCGAGGAAGGCCGGGCCGCGTCCCGGCGTGACGGGGCTGCTGGTCAACCGGACGGCGATGGCGATGAGCACCGGGATCGCGGCGAGCGCCGCAAGCATCGCCCAGGTGCGGCGGCGACGGAAGAGCACGGTGAGTTCGGAGCCGAGGAGGGCGGCAGCGGATGCCCCGCGCGGCCTCGAGACGGAGGTCGCGGCGGGCCCGGTCTGGTCCGGCTCCCTCGGTGCGTGCCCGGCCTGGTCGGTCCCGGTCACGACCGGTTCCCTGGGATCACTGGGCGACATCGAAACCCTCCCCGGTGAGTGCCACGAAACGTTCTTCGAGGGTCGCAGCCGCGACGGTGAAGCCGCGCACGCGAACCCCGGCGGTGACGAGCGCCGCGACGATGACTTCCGGCTCCGGTGCGGCGCCGGTCAGTGCGGCGCTCAGGTGGCCGGGTGCTCCCGCGGCCGCTACCACGGTCACGGGAGTGAGCCCCAGCCGTTCGAGAACCTGCCTGGCCGCCGCGGTGTCCGGAGTGTCGAGGCGCGCGTGCGCCTCGCCGGCGCCGCGCAGCTCGTCGAGGGTGCCCTGGGCCACAAGGGTGCTGGCGCGCATCACCGCGACGTGGCTGCACATCTGCTCGACCTCGGCGAGCAGATGGCTGGACACGAACACGGTCGTGCCCTCCGCGGCGAGCGAGCGCACAAGACTGCGCACCTCGCGGGTGCCCTGAGGGTCGAGACCGTTGGTGGGTTCGTCGAGCACGAGCAGCTCGCGAGGCATCAGGAGCGCGTTGGCGATGCCGAGTCGCTGCTTCATACCGAGCGAGTATGCGTGCACCTTCTTGCCCGCCGCATGGGTCAGGCCCACGCGCTCGAGGGCCTGCTGCACCCGTGCGCCCCTGCTGGCCGACGGGGCGCCGGGGTCCGCGGTGTCGAGCCGCCGCAGGTTGGCGGTCCCGGAGAGGAACGGGTAGAACGCGGGGCCCTCGACAAGGGCGCCCACGCGCGGGAGCACCGCGCGCAGCGACCCGGGCATCGAGCGGCCGAGAAGGCTGATCTCTCCGCTCGTCGCGCTCGCGAGGCCGAGCAGCATCCGGATGGTCGTCGTCTTCCCAGAGCCGTTGGGCCCGAGGAAGCCGAAAACGGAGCCGGTGGGCACGGCGAGGTCGATGCCGGCGACGGCGGACTGGCGGCCGAACTGTTTGGTGAGACCGTGGGTTTCGATGGCCAGTTCGACGGATGCGATGGCGGGGCTCACCCTCCCACGGCGGCGGCCTGGAGCCGCTCACTCGGAACGGAGCCGGCGAAGACCCGCCCGTCGTCGGTGAGCAGCACGCTCACGAGGGCGGTCGAGATCACGCGCCCGCCGGAGACGGCGGTCGTGAGCTCGCCGAGCAGCGGCGAGGAGGACAGTTCGGCGGGCACGGAGCCGGCCGGGAGCTCCACGACGGCG
Source organism: Cryobacterium sp. 10I5 (assembly GCF_035019865.1). Lineage (NCBI taxonomy): Bacteria > Bacillati > Actinomycetota > Actinomycetes > Micrococcales > Microbacteriaceae > Cryobacterium > Cryobacterium sp. 10I5. Next base: position 11,200 of record NZ_JASJVI010000031.1, on the reverse strand, counting down.
TCCCAGCCGGTCCCGGAGATCGTTACGCCGGCGAGGAACTTCTCCGCCTCGGCCTTCATGGTCGCGTGGTCGGCGGCATCCTTCTGGCCGAGGGCCGCGGCGTCCGGAAGGGCCTGCTCGGTCACGCTCGCACCGGCGGGCGGGGAGAACGCGAAGAGGGAGGCATCCGGTGCACCTAGGCTGAGCTCGGTGAAGGCGAGCCGGAACGCCGGCTTCTCCTGCCCACGGGCGGTGACCTCGACGGCGAGCGGCAGCCCGGTCTGGGAATCGACCGAGATCGACACGGTTCCGACGAGGGTCCCGGTGGTCTTCGGGGTGAGCACGAGGTCGTAGACGCTGCGCCCGGCGACGCTGCCGTCCGTGCCGACGGAGACCGTCGTGCTCGGACCGACGGCGGAGAGGAACTTCGCGGCGAGCTGCTCTGGCGTGGCCATGCCGCCCTTGCGGGCCGAGTCCTCGCCCGCGGCGTCCTTCGCCGGCAGGGTCACGTGGGCCGCGGAGTTGTCCTTCGAGTTGTAGAGCCAGACGTCACTGCCGTTGCGGACGAGGTCGCGTTCGGCGAGGTTGTCGAGCACCTGCAGGCGGATGTTGTCCGGCCCGTTCAGGTAGACCCTCCCGGTGTGCGACCCGGTCAGGAGTTCGAGGGCGGAGGCGGCCCCGGTGTTCGCGCTCGCGCCCGGCCCGGTCGTCGGGAGCTCAGGCAGGCCGAGCTCCGAGGTCTGCTCGAGGGTTCCAGAGAGCGCGTCGACGGTGCTCGTGCCGACGAGGGCGAGCACCTGCTCTGGCGTCTTGTCCGGAAGGTCGACGGCCGCCCCCGCCGTGAGGGGCACGGCGAGCGCACCGACGGCGATGACGGCGGGGATGACGATGGCCGGAAGCCACTTCGTGAAGGTTCGGGGATTCATGAGAACGACCCCTGAGTGTCGCGATTCATAGTCAGATCCTACGTCCGACCGGGGGCCTGTGCACGGCCGCCGGCGGGCAATCCCGGCGTGCTGGGCGAACTCCCAGCACGCCGCACCCGCTCACGGCGTGGGGGCGAGCGCGCGCAGGTCCTTGCGCAGGATCTTGCCGGAGGTGGACTTGGGAATGACGTCGATGAACGCCACCTGCCGCACCTTCTTGTGCGGCGCCACCCGCTCGGCGATGAAGGCCATCACGTCCCCCGGCAGGAGCACCTGGCCGGGAAGCACGACGACGAAAGCCTTCGGAACCTCCTGGCCGTCGGCATCCGGTGCGCCGACGACCGCGGCGTCGGCGATCGCCGGGTGGCTGAGCAACAGTGCCTCGAGTTCGGCGGGCGCGACCTGGTAGCCCTTGTACTTGATCAGCTCCTTGAGGCGGTCGATGATCGTGACGTAGCCCTCCGCGCTGACGGTCGCCACGTCGCCGGTGTGCAGGAAGCCGTCCGCCTCGAGGATCTCACGGGTCGCCTGCTCGTTGCCGAGGTAGCCGAGCATCACGTTCGGACCCCGCACGAGCAGTTCGCCGGGCTCGCTCACCCCGACGTCGGGAATGACGATGTCGCGGCCGGTCTCCGGGTCGACGAGCTTGCACTCGATGTTCGGGAGGGCGAGGCCGACGACGCCGTGCGGGATGTCATCGCGGCCCCGGGGCATCGCGTGCGAGATCGGGCTCAGCTCGCTCATGCCGTAGCCCTGGCGCACCTGGCAGCCGAGACGGTCGGCGACGGCGTGGGCGAGCGAGGCGTCGAGCGGAGCTGCACCCGAGAACAGGGTGCGCAGGCTCGACAGGTCGTAGTCGTCGACGAGCGGATGCTTCGCGAGGGCCACGGCGATCGGCGGCGCGATGAAGACGTAGGTGGCCCGGTAGTCCTGGATCAGCCGGAGGAATTCCGGCAGGTCGAAGCGGGTCATCGTGATGACCGTCGCCCTGGCCGCGAGGGCGATGTTGAGCAGCACGGTCATCCCGTAGATGTGGAAGAACGGCAGTACGGCGAGAACCCGGTCGTCTGCGGTGCCCTCGAGCACCGGCATTGCCTGGGCGACGTTGGCCACGAGGTTGCGGTGGGTGAGGATGACCCCTTTCGGCCTGCCGGTGGTTCCGGAGGAATAGGGCAGCACCGCGACGTGGGTGGCCGGGTCGAAGACGACGACCGGTGCGGGGTGACCCTCGAGGATGAGGTCGGCGAGGGACAGTCGGGAGCCGTCGCCGTCGAGCAGGGCGACGGCATCCGCTGCCAGGCCGGCGAGCTCGGCGGCCGCACTCGCCTGGGGCAGGAACGGTGCGACGGTGAAGAGCAGCCGGGCCTGCGAGTCGCGCAGCTGGGAGGCGATCTCGGCGGCCCCGTAGAGCGAGTTGATGGTCGTCGCGGTCGCGCCGGCACGGAGGATGCCGTGGAACATGATCGCGAAGGCGGTCGAGTTGGGGGCGTGCACTGCGACGACGTCGCCGATGCCGATCCCCCGGGCGGAGAGGGCACCGGCAACGGCGTCGATGCCGGCCACGAGCTCGCGGTAGCTCGTCGACAGGCCGGTGGCCGCGTCGATCATGGCGGTGTGCTCCCGGTCCTCTTCCGTGATCGAGCCGAACAGGTAGTCGTAGACGCTCAGGTCGGGAATCTCGACATCGGGGTGCGTGCTGGCGATGATCATCGGTATCTCCTTCGATACGGTGTGCGAGCGGGGCAGGGCACTGGGCAGGTGGGTAACGGGGCCGGCATGGACTGGCTTGATCGACGCCAGGGCATATGGCCGGGTCACGCCCGGAAGGCCGCGAGAAAGATCGCCGGTGTCTTCCACCACGACGGCCGGCTGACGAATTCGGTGAGGAGCCGGGTGGTCGTCGCCGCGCTCCGCGCGCTGACGAACCACGGCGGCTTCGGGAAGAGCGCGAATTCGCCGTGCCACGCCGAGCGCGGGAAGGGCCGGAACGGCCCGCGGACGATGGTGCGCTCGGTGTCGTCGAGCAGGAGCGCATTGTGCACGACGCCGATACCGCTTTGCACGTCGGTGAGCGAATGGCCGGGGAAGGCCCCCCACGGCGCTCCCGCGGTGAGGAACCCTACGCCGGTCCAGGCGTTGACGGCGATCGTGCCGTAGCGCAGGCGCTCGAGCGCCGCGGTGAACCCCGTGCCGAGCCGGCGGATCGTGGCAGGGGTGCCGAGGATGTTCGCGCCGAGGGTGCCGAGGAAGTCCTCGTTGGCCGCGGTGACGGCGGCATCGAGGAAGGCCTGTCCGGTGCCTTCGAGTTCGATGACGCCGAGCACGGGAGCGAAGGCCTCGACGCCGGTGAGCGCGGCGGGGTCTTCCGTTCCGGCCTCGATCAGGAGGCGACCGCCGTCCGGGCCGAGCCGGGCGGCCGAGGGGTAGGCGGCGAGCGCGTCGTCTACCCGGGAGTTGCTGCCCGGGTACCACGGCGGCCGTGCGGGTGCTGCGGCCAGGGCCGCCCGGAGAGCCGCGAGGAAGTCCGCCTTCTGCGGCCAGTCGCGGCTGAGAACGACCACCTGCCCGGCGATGCAGTTGTAGCCGCCGTTGTGCAGGCGCTGGGTGGCCACGTGCTCGGCCTGGAAGATCAGGTCCCGGCGACTCCATTTCCCAGGGAGGACGATGATCGGCGCGACCCCGCCGAGTTCGCTCGTGATGGGCTTCTGCAGCAGCGGGGTTCCCGCGGCGTGGCGGGCGCGTCCCTCGGCGCCCGGGCCGAAGACGACAACGTCGTGGGTCGCCGCACTTCCAGTGATGTGCACATGACTCACGCCCTCGTGGTGCGCCAGGTACCCTCCGACCGCCGCGCCGCCGGAGACGATGGAGAGCAGGCCCGCCTCGATGAGGGGGGCGAAGGCATCCGTGTAGACGGGTGACAGGGCATCGAGCACGGGATTGAGTTTGAGCACCGAGACCCGGTTGTGCGCGATCAGTTCGTAGAGCACGTCGAGCGGCGGAATCGACGTGATGTTGCCGGCTCCCAGCACGAGACCGACTCCCCCGGTACGCGACGGATGCCGCTGGCCGAGCCCGGCACGCGACCGCGCCTCCTCCTCCGTCACGCCCGGCCGGAGCCAGGCCTCAGCGGAGAACCCGTGCAGCAGGAGCGCCTCGTAGGGGGTGCCCGGGAGCACGGGGACGGTGATCCGCCCGCCGGGGGCGCGCCCGAAGCGGGTGGTCCGGAGTGGGCTCTCGCCGCGGGCGAGGGCCGTGATCGAGTTCTGCAGGATCGCGAGGTTCGTCAGCACGACGTAGGGGCCGGAGATCCACTCCTCGCCCACGAGGGGAGAGCCGGGGTCGAGCCCCTTGGCCTGGGCGGCGACCCCCACCCAGCGTTCGGCCTGGGCCGCGACGCCTGCGGCGACGGACGAGAGGAGCGCGGAGCGCGCCGCGAGACTCCGGGCCGCCCACCGGGTCTCGCCCGCGGCGAGGCCGGAGACGACCGTGTCGAGGGACGCGCGTTCTGCAGCGGAGAGTTCGGTGGCGGGGTTGACGGCTGTCGGTTCTGTCGAGGTCATCAATCTCCCTTGATTGCTGCCGATGGCTCTGCCAGCAGGAACCGGACCGCGGGTGCGGTCGCGCCTGCTGAACCAGCAGAGTACCGCACGGCCCTCGACGGGTCCCCACCCCAGTGCGCGGCACGGCGGCGCGCGAGCGGATGCTGCGGCGAGTCTCGCTCCGCGTGCCGGGAGTCGCCGTTCCACCGGGCGATCTCGGCGCCGACGGCGACAGTCGACAGGCGTGCGCGCGATCGCGCTGGCCACAGCGGGAAGAGACCGCGGGTTCGGATCACCGAGCTTTCGGGACGATCAGTGATCCGGACCACGGAGGGCATCGAACCCTGGCGGCCTCGGGCGGCCGGAGACCGGTTCGTTTCTGGTGCTGACCAGCGTCTGCGTCTCACCTGACCGCACGTTGATCTCCTGAAAACGTATGGCGTACGCCCAGGGTTCGCAACCGATGCCCGACACGGCCGCTCAACGGCATCCGCCCTTCGAGGCGAGTGCCTCCGTGCTCGAAAATGCCAGTAAAACAAGACTTGATCAGGCATTTACTGTGGAGGCGCTGGCGCGGCACTCGGCGGCTTCCTGTGCCGAGGTCCGTCGGATGGGGTGACCTTGCGCTGATCCGGCGCAAATCCGAGGGAAAAAAGAGGGAAATCCGAGGGAAGCCAGTGGGGTTACGGGCCGGTCAGGCGGAGGAAAGGCCGTATGGGGAGCACCGTCACCCTCGGGCGATGCCGGTGCTCCCTGGGGGTGACCGGGTCGAGTGACTCGACCCGGTCACGGTCTCACTTCGCGGTGAGGGTCTGGGCGGCGTATCCGGTGCTGCCGGTCGCGGTCGTGACCGAGACGACGAGCTGATGGCTGCCGGGGTTAAGGGAGTTCCGGTACACGCTCCAGGTGCCGGCGTTCGTGACCTGAGTGCTCAGCATCTGGCCGTCGATCCGGATCAGCACGCTGGAGCCGGCGAGGGCCGTCGTGGTGCCGGCGATGGTCGGGGCGGCCGGGTTTGCGATCGCGGTCGCGCCCCCGGTGATCGTGACGGCGGGAGCCGTGCCTCCCGCGACGCGCACGCGGCTGAAGGTGCCGGTGTTGCCGGACGGGTCGGCGACCGAGGGGACGACCGCGTATGCGCAGTCGGCGGACTTGGCCGGAGCCATCGCCCAGACGCCGTACTGGTGCACGCTCGCGGTGAGCGAGGTCGAGGCAAGGTTCACCGTGACCTCGCCGTTGGTCGAGAGGGGGGCACAGGCGCTCCCGGCGGAGGCGGCCGGGGCGAGAGCGTTGGTGTCGATGATGAGCTGCTGCGTGGCCGACCCGGTGGCGCCCGCCGCGTTCCTGGCCGAGACGACGACGGTGTAGGTGCCGTTGTTGAGCTGGTTCAGGCGCACGCCCCAGAGCCCGCCGGACAGCACCTGCGTCGTGAAGACCTGGCCGGAGATCGTGACCTGCACCTGCGTGCCGACCGCGGCATCCGTTGTGCCCTGGATGACCGGCGCGTTGTAGTTCGTGGTCCAGGGCGTTGCCGGCACGACGGGCGGGACGACGACGGGCTGCACGACGACCGGGGGCACCACGACCGGTGCGGTGGTCTTCAGGGTCTGGGTGGCCTTTCCGGTGTTTCCGGCGGCGTCCGTGATCGAGGCGGTCACGGTGCGGCAACCGACGGCGAGCGTGGCCGGGGTGACCGACCAGGTGCCGCCGGTGAGGACCTTCGTGTTGAGGGTCTGGCCGGAGACGGTGACCGTCACGATCGATCCGGCGGACTCGGTGGTCGTCCCGGAGATGACCGGGGTGGCGTTCGAGGTCGTGACCGTGCCGGAGCCGCCGGTGATCGTGACGACCGGGGCGGTCTTGTCGACCGTGAGGGTCTGGGTGGCGGTGCCGGTGTTGCCGGCCGTGTCGGTGATGCTCACGACGACCGGGTATGAGCCCTCGGCGAGGGTGACAGGGGTGACCGACCAGGTGCCGCCCGCGGCGACGGTGGTCTTCAGGGTTTGGCCGGCGACCGTGACGGTCACGGCGGTGCCCGCTGCCTCATCGGTGCTGCCGGAGATCGTTGCGGCGGTGGCCTTCGTGACGACCGCTGCGCCGCCGGTGATCGTGACGACCGGGGCGGTGGTGTCGAGCGGCACGACGGTGGCGACGGTGAGGTTGCTGATCAGGTGGGTGTCGGTAGTGGAGCCGGTGCCGGCCGCGAAACCGAGCTTGTAGGTCGGCGGGGCGGCATCCGTCATCGTGTACTGCAGCACCCGGGCGAGTGGGCCGCTCGTGGGGAAGGCCACGTAGACGGTGACGGTCGGGCGGACGTCGGCGGATACGACGACGCGGATGCGCCGGGCCATGGCGGCGGTCGGCGTCGAGACCGAGGTCTTCGTGCGCAGGGATTGGGTGGTTGGGTCGAGGTTGACACTGCTGAGGAAGCAGTAGCCGATCTTGGCCTGGCCCGGCCCGCGCAGCACGATCGAGTTCGCCTTGGTATTCGTGGGTTCTGCGGCGGCACAGCCCGTACCGTGGCCGTCGTTGCCGGTCGTGAAGGCGCCGAAGGCATCGAGTCCGAGACCGAGGTACCCGCCGTTGATACCGTTCGGGGCAGCCGGCTGGTTCTTGTTCTGCGCATAGCCGAGCGAGCTTCCCAGGCCGCCGATGGTCGTCACGTCGGCGGCACCGTTTGCGAGGAAGAAGCTCAGGCCGTCACCGCCGTATCCGCTGCCGAACTGGTACTGGTCGAACGTGACGTCGAGGCCGTTCTTCGACGCGAAGGTCGTGTTGTTCACGACGCCGGCGCGCGCCCAGTACGTGCTGTCGGTGAGCTGGAGGTAGCCGGAGTCTGCGGTCGCGTCGGGCGCGTTGAGGTGCGTTGCGCAGCCGCCGAGCGCGGTGCCGTCGGCCGCGGAGACCGCGGTCGAATGGGTGAGGCACGAACCGCCGAAGGCGCGCCAGGCGGCGTCGCTGGTCGTCGAGCCGGAGAACGACTCGGTGAGTACCGTCGTGCCGGCGACGGGGACCTGGGCCGTGGGAGCAGCGGATGCGGGAGCGGCTGCCGTGGCGACGATGCCGGCCGCAAGGACCCCGGGGGCCACGAGGAGCGCGAGCAGGCGCCGCGAAAGGGCGCCGCGGGCCACGCCGCGGTTTCGGTTGTTCAGGGGGCTGTGCACAGTGCATCTCCTACGTTGCGTGCCTGCCTCTCTGTGCAGGTCTGCCGAAAAGGTATGGGCTGCGGAATCCCCGCGCAACCGGCGCCCCCACGGGCAGCGAGGGCGTCGACGGTGCACGGTGGCAGCGCAAGATTCCGCCGGTCTCATCAGGAAATGCCGGCCGACGGGCTGTTCTCCCTGGCTCGTCCGGGCCAGCGTGACTCGTCTGGGGCGCATCCTGCCGGCTCGTTGCGCGAAACCTGCGCGAAACATGCGTGAAGTGCCGGGGCAAAATGTGGCCCGGACCGGGCTCCGTGGCGACCGGAACGCACGTCAGCGGAGCGGTGCGGGGCCCGTCACTTCTGCGGGAACACCGGGGAGGACGAGCACGAACCGGCCGTGACGATCGCCGGGGACGGCTTCCACCGTGCCGCCCGCCGCGACCGCGACCCGGCGGGCGAGCGCCAGGCCGAGGCCGGCGCCGGGGCTCTCCGCCGCCCGGTAGCCGGGCGTGAACAACAGCTCCGGGTCGAGGTCGCCGACTCCCGGCCCGTCGTCGGTCACGCTGATGCGGATCGAACCGCCCTGCGCCACCGCCGTGACGGTCACCCGCGTCCGGCCGTACCGCACGGCGTTCTCGAGCAGCGGCGCGAGGGCACGCAGCGCGACGGCCTGCGGCACCCCGAGCTCGAGGCCGGCCGATGCAGCGACAACGATCTCCGGCGCGCCGTCGGCCGACGCCGCCGCTCCGGTCACGGCGGCGACGGCGGCGTCCAGGACAGCGCCGACCGGCGCTCGCTCGTCCCGGTTCACCTGGCCCCGCGATACCGCGAGCAGGGTGCCGATCACCTCGGTGAGCTCATCGACGGATGCCGTGATCCGGCCGAGCCGTTCGGCCTGCGCCAGCGAGAGCGCAGGGTCCAGCCCCGCGAGCTCGGCCTCGGCCCGGATCACCGTCAGGGGCGTGCGCAGTTCGTGGGCGAGTTCGGCCGTCAGGCGCTGCTCCGCGAGGATCGTGCGGGAGACCCGGGCCAGGAGGCCGTCGAGGACCTGGCCGAGGCGAGTGAGTTCGTCATGGGGCTCGCCGAGGTCGAACCGACGGTCGAGATCGGCCGCGCTCCACTCGGATGCCCTCCGGGCCATGACTTCAACGGGCCGCAGCGCACGGCGAACGGTCCAGGCCGCCATCGCGCTGACCCCGAGCACGACGAGAACGGCAAGACCGATGCCGACCAGCAGGGTGCGGGTTTCTGTGCGCTGGTAGGGAGCCAGCGAGACTCCGACGACGGCGACGGCGACCTGCTCGGTTTCGCCGGGGAGCACCACGGGAACCCCCCGGAGCCGCCAGTCGCCGGTCTCCCGCTCGGTCGGCTCGCTGACGGAGCTCAACGCGGCGAGTTCCGTCGCGAGTTCGGGCGTTCCCGGTACCCGCTCGGCATTCGGGTCAACGGCATCGGTCGGGCCGGGCGGCACACCGGAAACGAGTCTCCCTGAGGCGTCGTAGATCCAGGTCACGTCGCCGAGGTTGCCCGTGATGTCCCTGGTGACGCCGATGCCGTCGCCCACCCGGATGACCGTCGAGGCTGCGGATGCCGTCCGCTGATTCAGGAGGCTGTCGATGTCCTCGCTCACGACGTGGCTGAGCACGATCACGGTGAGGGAGAGCAGCGCCGCCATTCCGAGAGTCGTCAGCAGCGCCGTCGCGAGCACCAGCCGGCGACGGAGCGAGCGCAACCGGGGCAGGGCCGGCACCCGCAAGCGGCGCGCACCCCCGGCGGGACGGTCCCTGGCTCCAGTCATCGAAGCGCGTACCCGACTCCGCGCACCGTCTCGATGCGGACGCCGGATGGAGTCTCCGGGACGGCATCCGCCCCGGGCTCGGCGGTCGGCTCGGCGTCGAGGCTTTCGAGCTTGCGGCGCAGCCTGCGCACGTAGGAGTCGACGGTGTTTTCGGCGACGATGGCGCCGTGCGGCCACGCGGCTGCCACAAGGTCGCGCCGGCGGACGACCTCGCCGGGGCGGGCGAGCAGGGCGGCGAGCATCCGGAACTCGGTCGGAGTGACGGCGATCTCGAGGTCGGCCCTGGCCACCGTGAACCGCTGGGGGTCGAGGCGGAGGCCCGCAGGCTGCCGATACGGCTCCGGCCTGCCCCGGCGGGCCAGGGCTCCGACCCGCACGAGCACCTCGGCGAGCGCGAACGGCTTGCCGAGGTAGTCGTCTCCTCCGGCGTGGAAGCCGGTGACGATGTCCTGCACCCCCGTCCGCGCGGTGAGGAACAGCACGGGCGCGAGCTGCCCGGCGGCCCGCAGGGCCTGGCAGACGTCACGACCGTCTGAGTCTGGCAGGCCGATGTCGAGCACGATCACGTCGACGGGCCGGCCGGGGCCGAACAAGGCGACCGCTTCCGCGCCGGTGTGCGCGAGCAGCAGGGTGTAGCCGGCGCCGCCGAGCGCCTCGGCGAGCACCCGGCGGATCAGGGGGTCGTCTTCGCAAACTCCGACCGTGGGCATGGGGCAATCGTACGCAGTGCCCGCGGGCCGCCCGTGTAAATAGTGCGTGTCAACCGGGGAGACACGCGAGCCGGTCAGGCGGCGGGCAGGTTCGGCGGCCTAACCTTCAGCTGCACGAGGTCTTCGGCCCGTCCACCGCCGCCCGGCGCCGACTTCCTGTTCGCACTCCACGCAAAGGCACCAGCATGAACCTGATCCAAGCCCTGATCCTCGGCATCGTCGAGGGAATCACCGAATTCCTCCCGGTCTCGAGCACGGGACACCTCACCCTCACCGAGAAGCTCCTCGGGCTCCGGCTCGATGACCCGGGGGTGACCGCGTTCACCGCGATCATCCAGTTCGGGGCGATCGTCGCGGTGATCCTGTATTTCCGGACCGACATCATCCGCCTGGCCGTGGCGTGGTGGCAGGGCCTCTTCCACCGCGAGGCGCGACTCGCGCACGACTACCGCTTCGCCTGGTACGTCATCGCCGGTTCGGTGCCGATCGGCATCGTCGGCTTTCTCGGCAAGGGCCTGATCGGGGGTCCGCTGCGGAACCTGTGGGTCGTCGCGGCAGGGCTGATCGGCTGGAGCGTCGTGATGTTCATCGCCGAGCGCGTCGGCAAGCGCAACCGCCCGGAGGAATCGACGACCCTCAAGGACGCGCTCGTCATCGGCGTCATGCAGTGTGTCGCGCTGATCCCCGGGGTGTCCCGGTCCGGTGCGACCATCAGCGCCGGCCTGTTCCGCAATCTCGACCGTGTTGCCGCGACCCGGCTGTCCTTCTTCCTCGCCATCCCAGCGCTCACCGCGGCGGGCGCCTACGAGGGCCTCTCCTCGGCGAGCGACATCTCGGCCTCCGTCGGCTGGGTACCGACGATCGTCGCGACCGTCGTCAGTTTCCTCGTCGCCTATGCCACGATCGCGTGGTTGCTGCGACTCGTCGCAAAGCACAGCATCACCGTGTTCATCGGGTACCGGGTCGCGCTCGGCCTCGTGATCGCCGGCCTGCTGGCCACTGGGGTCGTCGCCGCGACCTGACCTCACCCCCACCGTCCCTCTCTCCGCGAGAGTACGAATTGGGCCCTTAAGCCACTCGTTTATGGGCCCAATTCGTACTCT
>NZ_JASJVI010000030.1:0-38963 GCF_035019865.1 Cryobacterium sp. 10I5 | reverse complement strand
ATGCGCAGGTATGCGCCGCTGGCTTGGTCACGGAAGCCAACGCTGGGATCGCTGAAATTCACGGCCGCTTCCGCGTGACCGGGAAGGTTAGCGACGACCAGTGCCGCCAGGCCGATGACGGCGAGGCCAGCCAAGCCGAAACGAGTGCGTTTTCTCATGATTGTCCTCACGGTTTGCAGTTGTAGGGGGTGCCGTTGGCACGGCCGTTGAGCAGAAGCACCAACTCGTCCTCCGCACTGATCGACGCATTGGTCTGGCAGTCATCGACAAGGGTCTGGCCCATGGCAAATCTGATGTTCAGGTGCTGCTCGGGGGCATCGAACACGGCCTGACCCAGGGCGATGGATTCACTGGGCGGAAACAAGGGATCCCAGGTGTAGCGGTGCAGTTGAACGAATTCCCAGTTCTGTGCGCCGCGAGGTCCATTGAGAAATTTCTGGCCGCCCTCAGCTGACGTGTCGGTTGGTTCGTCTGTGCCGCGGAGCACAACATCGTCGCCCAGTGAGGTGTTGTCGCCGTAATTGAAGCAACCGAAGAGACCAAATACCGGGCAGATGGGAGTGACGATTCGAAGGTCACCGTAAGTGTTGAAGAAAGGGATAGGAGGTAAATGAGACGAGTGAGAATTGACCCAGTGAAACCATGCGCTGCCGTCCTGCAATTCCTGGCTGGCCGGACGGTTCAGTGGCAGGTGAATCAAATCGCTGAGGGCCACGATGCCCGAGCTCAGAGGCGGGACTGGGAAGAAACCGCAGAACGAGCAAGCAGCGACTTGCCCGATGTTGGCGAGGTAGGACCCCTGCTGAACACCATGGATGAAGGACACGCTATCGATCATCGTCTCCGCAACATGGTCGTTGACGGTTTGAGAGTAGGCCAGCATTCCGCGGATGATGCTGCCACCCATGCTGTATCCGACGAGAATCACGGGCTGGTTGCCACTGTCGTGGTATTCCTTCTGGATTTGTTCATCCAGTTTGATCGCATTGATCCCGATGTCACTGGATCCATCACAGTTGGGCGTCCCCGTTGCATCGCTGATGGATATTGGCATGCCCTGCGCACTCGCCGCCTTCGTGAGCACGTCAGCGGGCAGCCCATCGCGACAATCGGGTACCCCAAGGACCGGACTTGCTGGCGCAAGGTCCTCGTAGTAAACAAATCCGACGTACTTCTTGTTCGTAACACGGTCGAACATCGACTTGAAATCCGTCGTTGTAATTCCTGTGGACTCTTCGTTGATGCCGTGCACGTAGATCAGGGTGTGTTGTACGGTGTTGCCTTTCAGCGGGCCTGTGCGTGCGGTCAGTTGTGCGTACTGCAGGGGGCCTTCAAGCGAGAAGTAGGCGGTGGCTCCTGGCTGAAGAGCGGGGGTGAAATCAGCCTCGACCGAGTCGGGCAGGGTCGGACTGGTCACCAGCGAAGTACCGGGACCTTCATAACCAGTGGGTCCGTAGCTGCAGCCGCCATACGCGCAGAGTCCGTCGCCATCGAATCTCGCCAGGCCAGAGCCTGGTCCCGTGACCGTTACAGCGGCCACTGGCACGGTTGAGTTGTTCACGATGCCCACCAACGTGTCGTCCGCGCCATCGTATGTCCCCACAGAGGTATCTGCGGCGACCGAGACCGAACCATCCTGGTTCACCTGCAACTCAATCCCGCAACTCGATGCATAGTTCACGGCTGGGCACTCAGTGAACGGTGGGCCCCCGGCCGCATGCGCGGCCGCCATAGGCACCATCATCGCGCCAACGATCAGAGCCGTCGCTGACATGTATGCAGGCAAAGACCAACGCATATTTCCCCCAGAAAGACGATGGTGCGGACGTGATCTTCAGACAGTGCTACCGCAGGCGAGAGCGACCATTCCGGTGGAATTCCGGTCCCCGGCTATTTTTTAGCAGGGAGGTCGGAATGCAAACCAGCCCCCAAACGGGCTGCTGATGCAGATCAACACTTCTCACCGATCTCCGGAAGAAGGAGGCATTTCCCGGTCGTTGTCCAAGATCCGTCCCAAATGGGTCCGCCCGCAAGCGGGACCGCCTACGGACACTCCCCCGCGACGACTGGGCTCCGCATCGCTCTTGGGCGGGAGGCGCCCGTAAGACCCGCCCGTTGAGGATTCGCGCTCAGGTGCCTCGAACGCGACAACGTTTCGACCGTTCCGGCCGTCTCGTATCCCTAGGGATATAAGACGTCTCACGACTCCCGTTTCTCGCCTTTGCAGATCGCCGGAATCTCGCGGCGCGGCGATTCTCGTAGCTACGTCGCATAACCTACTGGTTGGATGACGGTACTCACCGTTAGTTCTGAGACACCCCAGGAGCAGACTAACGAAGCTGATCGGCTACGCGCGCGTATCGACGCGCCAGCAATCCACCGACCGGCAACAGGCCGACATTCTGGATGCAGGTGTCCGGCGCGACGACCCCTACGTCGACCACGGCATCTCGGGCGCTCGAGCATCACGGCCACACTTCGACCTCGCGCTCGACAAGCTCCAAGACGGCAACACTCTTGTCATCACGACTCTGGACCGCCCGGGACGATCGACGCAGAACATGCTCGCCTTCGCCGAAGAGCGCCCCGGCCGCGGCGCCGGCCTCCGCGTACTGAACTTGGGCGGCGGCAACGTCGACACATCGACACCGATGGGGTCCATGCTGTTCACGATCATGGCGGTCGCTCGCGGATCATCACCGACAGCCAGGTCCGCAACGCCCGCCGACTCATAGAAGGTGGAGAGCCACCAGCTCAGGTCGCGCTCGACCTCGGAATGTCCCGAGCTACCTTCTACGGCCGAGTGCGCGCCTTGGGACTACTGCCAGATCAATCTGATGGCCAGATTCTGACACGCGACGCCGCCAAATTTAGCTGATCGCAGGGCGACAATGAATTACACCCAGCGGGACGTGCCACCTGGTGTAAGGCGAAACCGTAGGACGGGCCACATCCAGGCACGGTTCAGTCAGAGTAGTCTGCAAAGCTCGCCAACGCCCTATCGAAGCTGCAATAAGTACGCCATTCCGGAAAACGTCCGGGACGGATCACACTGAATGCTTCACCACACTGGCAAACGAAGCCCCAGAATGCCGCAGGGCTCTGCTCTTCGAACGAACGCCCACTGACCCGCCATTCGGTGGCCGAGACCTGTACAACTTTCAGATCCTCGAATCCGCCGGATTCCACACTGTGTTGCATAATGCGTCCTCCACGCTGAGTCCACTAATACGCTCTAAGTATCCGCCCAGCCGCCGCGAAACGCGAGCTATCGTCATGGCTCCCGAACCAATCCGAGCCCACGGGCCTCTGCATATTCCTCCGCCGCGAGACAATGACATCAGCGTCGTCCGATCTCACGTCCCCTGAACTGTCTTCCGGGATGGTGCCGGTCAAATCAGCCGAAGTACGGGCGCCGGCGTGATTCGCAAGCCGCTCGTCACGCCAGAGGACACTCAGCGCGTGCTGTTCACCGTTCTCGCCCGGTAGAACACTTCCGCCATCTCGGAAATCGGCGTGCAACTGTCCTTCGCGGCAGAATCTGCGTTCATCGCCGCGGCCCTTGCCTGCATACTCGTGACCCTGCCACTGAATCGCCGTCTTCGCGAAAGCGTCAGCCGGGACCTCGGACGATTGAGAAAGATGGGCAAGGTAATGCTGCGCGGCAAGCAACTAGAGCTCGATCACGACGAGCCGGTCGCTGCGGCCAAATACGCGGTGCTGATTTCGATAGTCATTCCCTTCCAACTCGCTTAGATCACGCTGCCCTATGTCGGCCTAAGAATCCAGCAGGCACAGTCCCTCGTGTCGGGAACCCGATCGGAGTTTTCGATCGGGCGCGAAGAAACGACGGCCAGACGAGGGTTCCGTTTCGGATGGGATCTGCGCCTGTGACCATTCCGGCGTAAAGTGCCACCGCTTTATGCCCGCGTGCGCATCAACGTATCCGCCCGCTCGTCGAGGAGGGTGTGCAGGCCGGTTCCTGCTACCAAAGCCATTGGGTCCAAGCTTCAGCTGTCGCTTCGGCTGGTTAGTTTCCGTTGAGGGTGTACCAGATGCCGTATGCGCCCGCGACGCACATGATTGCGGTGGCGGTCCAGCCCATGGTTGCGGCGAGCTTACCGTTTCGGTATTTACCCATGATGGTGGCGTCGCGGGAGATGAGCATCATCACGATCAGGAACGGGCCGGCGGCGATGCCGTTCACGATCGCGGAGAGCACCAGAAGTCCGATCGGGTCGGTAGAGACGATAGCGAGGATGGTGCCGGCGATGATACCAACGCCGAGGAGGGCGTAGAACAGGGGTGCTCTCCGGGGGGACCGGTCAAGACCCCAGTTCTTGTTCAAAAGCCCTGCCATCCCCGCAGCACCGGATGCGGCGAGCACGGGCACCGCGAGTACCCCAGATCCGATGAAACCCAGAGCGAAGAGGATACCGGCGTAATTGCCGGCAATTGGTTCGAGTGCTTGGGCTGCCTCGGCTGCGCTGGTGACGGGGGTGTTGTGTGCGCCGAGGGTGGCTGCGGAGGAGGCAATGATGGCGAACATGATCAGCACACTAAACGCCATCCCGGTGAACACGTCCACTCGTCCATTGCGTAGCCGTCGGACCGCTTCCGGCCTTGGCCTCTCGTCCAGGGCCGGCGCGTGATCGCCGCCACGTTTTTCGGCGCGGAGTTCCTCGATGCGTTGCGCGGACTGCCAGAAGAACATGTACGGGGAGATGGTGGTACCCAGGACCCCGACGATCAAACCGAAGTACGCCGGGGAGAACTGGACCTGCCCGCCGATGAGGCCACGGGCAACGTCGGCCCAATCTACGTTGGAAACGAAGAGAACACCGACGTAGACCAGAAGAACCATGCACAACCATTTGAAGATCCGGCCGATCATCGCGAAGGACCCCGCCGTCACTGCCACAACAATGGCGATACCGGCGATCGCGGACCACACAAACGCGGGTCCCGCGTGCAGCAAGTTCATGCCTTGACCGATCGCGTTCAGGTCCGCGGCCAGGTTCAGACAATTCGCAATGATCAGCAAGGCCAAAAGAATCCCGATCGCAACCCGGAATCCGCGGCTAAAGCGTCGACGGATCAGCGCGCCAAGGCTCTGCCCGGTGGCTAGGGCCATCCGGTCACAGATCTCCTGCACAGCCATCATCAACGGAAGCGTCAAAGGGACCGTCCACAACATGCTGTTGCCATACGTGGCGCCGGCCTGAGAATACGTCGCGATCCCTGACGGGTCATCATCGGCGGCACCCGTAACCAAACCCGGACCAAGGAGACCGAAAAAACGCGAAACCGGGTTTCTCTTTCCGTTTCCCTGACCGGTCCGTTCCGAGGCAATGTCCGCGCCCGGCGGGACACTTTCAGGCAATTCCTCGACCGTCATAGCGTTCCTCACGTCAGCGATTAAATCCGAGCAGCGCCGAGGTGGCCAAGGCATGCCATGGTTACAGTACCTTGCCGGTGAGTCCGGCCACCTTCGTCGGTGTGCATTTCGGAATGCAGACGCGCTGCGGCAGTGTCGCTGTCCGGTCAGCGGGACCGCGGAGGAGATGCAATCGACTGACGGCCCCGATGATTGCGGCCAAGACAACCGTGGCCAAAGCCTGGAGCGCGACGATGCGTTCCGCGAAGTGAGATGTGGTTTACTCGGCTTATGTCGGATCCGGGCAAGCGGGAGCCTCTAGAGTCGCATTCTGATGAGCCTCATCGGGGTGGGGGCCTGTCGACCCGGCTGAACTGGTTGCGCGCGGGAGTGCTGGGGGCCAATGACGGTATCGTGTCAGTGGCGGCGATTGTGGTTGGGGTAGCTGGTGCAACCCACGTGGTGGGACCTATTCTGACTGCTGGAGTTGCGGCGCTCATGGGCGGCGCGGTTTCAATGGCTTTGGGCGAATATGTGTCTGTGAGCAGCCAGCGTGACAGTGAACGGGCGTTGATTGCGACGGAGAAACGCGAACTCGCTGAAACGCCGGAGCAAGAACTGGAAGAACTCGCAGGCATGCACCAAGCGCGGGGCTTGTCCCCTGAAACTGCGCGACAAGTGGCGGGAGAGTTGACCGAACATGATGCCTTGGCGGCGCATCTCGCGATTGAGCTAAACATCGACGAGAACGATGTTGCAAGCCCGTGGAACGCCGCATTGGCGTCGGCTGTCTCGTTCATTTGTGGTGGGATCATTCCCCTGGCAGCGATCTTGCTCCCACCTGACGCATGGAGGGTGCCGGTCACATTCCTGGCCGTGCTCCTCGTTCTCGCCATTTCAGGGGCACTTGCAGGTCATCTGGGAGGCAGCTCACGAGGACGGGCCACGTTCAGGATGGTCCTAGGCGGCGCGCTGGCACTGCTGTCCACGTTCGCAATCGGCTTGCTCTTGGGCTCCTCGGGTACCACATAGCCGCCCACCCCTCATACGTCGCCGCGCTCAGACATGGCAAGGACCGGACCCACCAAACACCCTCCCACGGACGACGCGGAACTCTCGCCGCACAACCTCATCCGTGACCGCGGTGAGGACGGGACTCACGACATTTCCGTTGCACATCCCGGACAACAAAATTGCGTGGCTCAAAATCGGAGATGCTTTCCACTGTTTCGGAACGAGCAAGGGATACCGGGCTACGATTCTCGTCATGGACGCAAGAGCGGGACGGTTCACGAAGAAAGCCTGGTTCGGGCCCAAGAAATACGTGGGTTGGGGATGGCGGATACTCAGCTGGAAAGGAGCCGTCGCGTCTGCAGCCTTCGTGGCCCTGATTGTAGTCTCCGGGATTGCATTCAGAGGCTCTGTGGCAGGGGTGCTCATCGTCGTTGGGTTGATCGGCGCATTCTTGGTAGTCGCTTGGCTGACCGGCACTCCGCCGGGCGGCCCATCATCTGATCAGTCCTCGACGCCCGCGCCACCCACCAACGGATAAGCCATAGCCCCCTGGTGGGACGGCTCAACGATGAGGCGGTTGCGGTTCTGTCCGCCGACGGGGCGCCAGTACCGACATGGAGCCAGGAACCTTCTTCGCCAAGTACATAGCGGTGTCGGCGTCACCAAGCAATACCGCTGGCTCTGTTGTGGCAGACTCCGTCACGGCGAATCCAATGCTCACGTGCACAGGCATGAACCAGCCCTGGACGTCCCATGGCTTGGTGGTCGCGGCCACGACCCGAGCCACCAACTGTTCGGCATCACCGACGCCACCGAAGTTCTCGCAGAGGATCACGAACTCATCCCCACCAAAGCGCGCCACCGTATCGGTGGGGCGCAACACGCTGGACAGTCTCCTCCCCAGCTCAATAAGGACCTCGTCGCCCCCACCGTGCCCGAGAGTGTCGTTGATGATCTTGAAGTCGTCGATGTCGAGGTACATCACGCAGACCATTCCGCCGTTGCGCTCAAGTCTGACAAACGTGCGCGTTTCCACGCTGCGTTTTCCCCGCCCGCCGGGACGTCTGACTACCCCTACGACCGTGTCCCGGTGAACATCTAACCCGGCACAATAGTAAACGACCTCATCCATCGCCACCCTCCATTAAGCACCACCATCACAGGTGTTTGCCGGAGGAGGGTCGTCAGTCAAGGACTCTGAAGTTCGCGCTCAAGGCAGCACGACCGGGTGCCCACAACCCTCCACGCCACACTGTTTTCCGAGCTCACGGGCACCAAGGCCCATCGACGTCCAGCCCGGCAAACACGCCACCAGAATCCATCCCGAAGACGGTCAATACAAGAGGTGACCACCTCCCGATTCTCATCCGCCCAGGTGCGGCCGCGCAGCAGCCCCATGCTTACTATTTTCGATCGGCGTTAACAATCGAGCGTGTTCGTGCATCCGAGTGTACAAAACGGCAGGCCGACGCCGGCGCGTCGACCTGGTTCTCGTCGATCAATTCCTGCCCGTAACGATAAGAGTCATGTGGGAAGATGGCACAAAAAAACGAAGCGGAGCAAATGTGAGCACTGGAATTGTGGTCATTGACATTCAGAACGACTACTTCCCCGGAGGCGCATATCCCCTCACCGGGAGTGAGTCCGCCGCGGTCATCGCCCGGGGCGTCCTCGACACGGCCCGTGCCATCGGAACCCCCGTCATGCACTTCCAGCACCTTGCCACCGAACCGGATGCGACGTTCTTCGTCCCCGGGACCGCGGGCGCCGAGATCTACCCGCTCGTAGCGCCGGTAGCGACCGAACACCACTTGACCAAGGGCTCCCCGAACGCCTTCATCGGCACCGGACTCGAACAGCTGCTCCGGGACGAGGACATCGAACACCTCGTCATCATGGGCATGATGAGCAGCATGTGCATCGACGCGACCGCCCGGGCTGCCCTCGACCTCGGGTTAGTCGTTACGGTCGTGCACGACGCCTGCGCCGCACCCGACTTCGAGTTCCAGGGCACCGAGGTTCCGGGGGCATCCGTCCAGGCCGCCTTCATGGCCGCGCTCCGCGATGCGGGTGCCGAGGTGCTCGCCGCCGCCGACCTCCACCTCGCTCCGCTCTCGGCTCACTAGCGGCATCGGCCCGGCCGGGTCGACAATGCGACGCTACTCCGAGGCAAGCCCATTGCACGCGAGGTACAACTAGCAGGCGGATCTTGCGAGCGTATATCTTGAACGACCTGGGCCATCCGCCGAACCGATCGTTTTACTTGGTGGCGCCCTGCGTGAAGCCGTTGTAGATGAATCGTTGCAGCACCAGGAAGACGATGACCGTGGGGATGATGACGAGCATTGTGCCCGCGGAGATGACTTCCCATTGGGCGCCGAAGGGCCCTTTGAACCGGAAGAGTGAGGTTGAGATGACACCCAGTTGTTGCGAGGGCATGTAGAGGAACGGGATGTAGAACTCGTTGTAGATCGCGATGCCCTTAATGATGACGACAGTGGCGATCGCGGGCTTGAGGAGCGGAAGGATGATCCGCCAGTAGATTACGAAACGGTTTGCGCCGTCTAGCATCGCGGCTTCGTCGAGTTCGCGGGGAATGGATTGCATGAATTGAACAAAAATGTAGATGGAGATGATGTCGGTCCCGAGGAAGAGCGCGATCGCCGCCCAATAGGTATTGAAAAGTCCAAGGTTATTGACCACCTGGAACGTTGCCACCTGGGTTGTCACTGCGGGAACGAGCGTCGCTAGCAGGAACATCATCAGGACGACCTTCTTGAATCGGAAGTCGAACCTATCGATTGCATACGCGGTCATGGTGCCGATGACGAGGGTTCCCAGCACGGAGATCACCAGGATGAAACCCGTGTTCGCGAAGCCTTGGAGCATGTGCCCCTTGTCTAGCGCAGTGGCGAAGTTGGCGAAGTTGAACCAGTTTTGGGGCAGGTCGGCCGGCCCCGAGTTTAGGTACTCGTTCTTCGTTTTGAACGCGGTCATGAACACGACACCTAGCGGCAGCAGGGTGACGATTGCAGCGACGACGAGGGTGAGGTACTTCAGTGTCGTCATGACTGCCGCCCGAAGGCGGTGGTTGGGGAGCACCGGAGTAGCGCCGTGCTTCTGCGCTACTGGCGTGGTTTTCAGTTCGGTCATGAGATGTTTACCTCATCGTCTGGTACCAGCTTGCGCTGGACGTAGGTGACTATCAGCACAATCAGGAGCAGGATGACTGCCATCGCCGACGCAAGCCCGACGTGCCGGAAGGTGAAGGCTTGCTGAATGGTCGTGATCACGAAGGTCGCGGTGCCGTTGGCACCGCCCGTCATGATGAACGGGATCTCGAAGACTGCGAGGCTTCCCGAAATGGCGAGGATGAATGACAGGCTGATGATGCGCTTGATCCCCGGCATGATGATGAATCGGAACTGCTGCCATTTGTTGGCGCCGTCGAGGTCAGCCGCCTCATACAGTTGCGCGGGAATCGACTGGATCGCTCCCAGGAAGAGAACGAAGTTCAGTCCCGTGTACCGCCAGACGGATGTCCCCGCGAGCGAGAAGTTCGCGACGTCGGGGTTGCCGAGCCACTGGGTGGTCAGCTGCGCCAATCCGAAGTTTTTCAGGATTAGGTCGAGCGTTCCGCCGGGCTGGAAAAAATACAAGAAGACGAGGCCGATTGCGACTCCGTTGATCAGGTAGGGAAAGAACAGCACTCCTTTGAAGAAGTTCCGGAATCGCGTCTTGAAGCTGAGGATTGTCGCGAAGTAGAGGGCAAGGCCCATCTGCAGGATAGAAGCGCCGACATAGAACAGGCTGACGTAGAAGACGTTGAAGATGGTCGGATCACTGAAAATTTGACCGTAGTTGTCGAGTCCGACCACCTGCTGGACCTTTGAGATGCCATTCCACGAGGTGAAGCTGTACCAGATCATGTTCCCGACGGGGATGTAGGTGAACGTGATCAACAGCCCGAGTGGTGCGAGCAGGAAAAGCCACGGTGTGACCCATTTCGGTCGCTGGCGCCAAGGGGCATTCCTGCCGACGCCCGCGGCCGGGATGGTCGCCGCTAAGGGGGGAACACCCCCGGTAGTGCCGGCTAAGCCGGTCAATTGAGACATTGTTGTCTGCTTTCCGGAGGTGTTGCCCCCTGCGGTGCGATCGTGCGATGAGGGAGTGTTACTTGCCGGCCTTGGCCTTGGCGGCCGCCCACCGCTGGTTGAGCTCGTCGAAGTACGAGTTCATGTCGCCCTTCGCTGCCCCGCGGGCAATGTCTACGAGCTTCTGGCGATAGACCTGACCGAAGAGGTCGATGTTCGCGCCGTTGTAGATGTCGGAATCGACCGTGGCTTGGTCCGTCGGTGCCGGCGTCAATTCGAGGTATTGCACATCAGCCTTCGTGAAGTCCGCCAGTGTTGACGGGT
The DNA here is from genome assembly GCF_035019865.1 of Cryobacterium sp. 10I5. Lineage (NCBI taxonomy): Bacteria > Bacillati > Actinomycetota > Actinomycetes > Micrococcales > Microbacteriaceae > Cryobacterium > Cryobacterium sp. 10I5. The sequence continues at coordinate 28,154 of NZ_JASJVI010000030.1, read as the reverse complement.
TCTCGCTGCCGACCTTCGGAGTGATTGCACCCTGGCTGGCGGCAAATCCGGAATCGTTGGTGAACCAGTCGATCCAGGCCCGCGCGGCGGCCTTGTGCGTGGAATTGATGTTGATGGCGTTCTTGAAGTCCCCCGCGATGACAGAGTGGAACTTACCGTCGACCTGGTGCGGGAACGGCATGTAGCCGATGTCCGCAGGATCGGCTCCGGCATCCTTTGCGGCCTTCTGGAACTGGACGATGGCCCAGGACCCGAGTGCCATCGTGCCAACCTTTCCGGTTGCCAGCAGACCTTTCGAGCCTTCCCAGCTTGTGGTTAGCGGGTCCGGTTCGGTGAGCTTGTTACTCACCGCATTGAAGAGCAGGGAATCAATGAGGTACTGGTCGCTCCCTGCGGACCAGGGTGCGTCCGACTTGTCCATCGTCTGTACGATTTCCTTATCGCCCGACGTGCCGCGGAACCCCTGCCACTGGCCGAGCGGCCAGCCGTCTTTATAGTTCGTGTAGAGCGGAATCGCTGCACCCTTGGCCTGGATAGCCTTGAGGTCGGTGATGAACTCTTCGGGAGTCTTGGGGTTGGTCGTGACTCCGGCATCCGCCCAGGTCTTCTTGTTGTACACGAAACCGTTGGCCCCACCGAAGGTGGGCAGACCGTACACAGTCCCGTCGAACGCCTGCTCGGCGACAAAGCGATAGTCCTTCGCCATGTCGGTGACCTTGCCGAGAGGTTCGAAGAAGTTCGCGAGCTGATCCTTGGTGACCGACGCCGGGATACCGAGGACGTCGCCATAGTCCTTCGTTCCAAGCCGGGTGGTCACTTCGCTCTCGTAGTCAGTGATGGCCTCGAAGGTCACCTTGACGTCGGGGTACTTCTTCTCGAATGTGGCCTTGTAGTCCGCGAACACGGTATCGACAAGGTCGGTACGATTCGTCAGGACCGTGATATCGCCGGTCGGATTGCCCGAGGAATCCGTTGCCGTGGTGCCGCCGGAACTACAACCGGCGAGCATCATCGCGGCTACGACTACGCCCGCAACGCCTGTGATGTGCTTCATTGCCATCTCTGGATCTCCAATGTTGGTGCGTCAATGGACGAGCGTGACCGGTGAACGCTGTCGTCAGCTTCATCCAACCAACCGCGCTCTCGGCGCGAACGGATTAGTCCCGGCCTGACGCGATCAGTGAGCACAGCATATCAGCGTTGACACAAGAGTCAATGTAATTTTCGGAGCCAGAGGCGGGAACGTTACAACGTGTTTAAACCGCCGCTGGCATACCGCTCGATCCCGGCACCCTCCAATAAATTTGACAACCCAGGTCGGTTTAAATTTATCGCTTGATCAGCAATTTGCAGTTTTCAGTATTGAGCTAAATTTGCGCGCTTGGAGTGCACTGTCGGATTACGCAACCGCGCAAGTGCATACTGGTCTGCCATTTTTCAATGAAAAACACCCCGCGGAATTGGCGCTCCTTGGTCTGTCGCGGGAAAATTTGTCAGCGCTGACATGAAGCACTGGCGCCGTGCTACGGTTGCGTCATGATCGAGCCGGAGTCGTCATCAGTCGCGCGTGCGCCGTCGGTGCCCCTGAGGCACGATCCCGGCTCCGTGTTGCGGGATCTTGCCGCCCTCCCCCAGTCGCGAGCGACACTCGCCGATGTGGGTCGCCTCGCCGGCGTGAGCGCAAAGACCGTTTCACGCGTCGTGACGGACAGTGGCAGTGTCTCCGTCGCGACCAGGGACCGGGTCCTCTCCGCCGCGCAAACACTCCGATTCCGCCCCAACCATCTGGCCAGAAGCTTGCGTCACGGAAGCGTCACGGATACCGTCGCCTTCGTCATCGGCGATCTCGCGAACCCCTTTTATGTCAAGGTCGCTGCGGGTGTCGAGGAGGAGCTTGCACAGCACGAGCTCATGATGATCTTGGCGGCCACTCACGACGACCCCCAGAGCGAGCGGAAGGTTGTCGAGAATCTGCTCAAGCACCGAGTTCGCGGGCTTCTGATGGTGCCGATCGCCGATGATCAGGCCTACCTCGAAAACGAACGCCAGCTCGGCACGCCGGTTGTCTGTATCGACCGTCCCGCCCGCAACCTCATCGCCGATGCCGTGGTCCTAGACAACTTCCGGGGCACAGTGGATGCCACGCGAAGTCTGCTGCAGGCAGGTCACCGACGGATCGGATTCGTGTGCAGTCCCGCCGAGCTCTACACCCACCAGGAACGCCTGCGCGGTTTTCGCTCGGCAATGAGAGAAGGCGGCGTCTCCGACTCCGTCCACTGGGAGCGCCTTGAACCCGTCACGGGACGAAGCGAAGAGGAATCGGTGCGGGAACTGCTCGCACTGCCAGACCCGCCAACGGCCATCATCGCGGGGAACAACCGGGCGAGCGCTGGCGTGATTCGGGAGCTAGGACGACGGTTCCAAGAGTTCGCGTTCATCGGCTTCGACGACTTCGATCTCGCTGATGCCTGGGGCATCAGCGTCGTGACCTACGACCCGGCAGAGCTTGGCCGCCAAGCCGTGAGGCTCATGATGCAGCGGCTCCAGGATCGACTCGGGCCCCCGGTGCGGGTCGATATCTCCACACACGTCGTCCACCGCGGGTCGGGGGAGTATCCGCCCCGGGCCGCCGCGCACGTTCCGCACCTGTAAGAGAACCACCTGTACGAGCAATAGGGAGAGACACTGTGCACCGCACACCGCTAAACGACAATTGGACCCTGAACCTGATGGCTGGCCCTGTCCCCGAAGGTCTTCCGCGGGACATTCCGGCGACCGTTCCAGGGACCGTGCACACTGACCTGCTAGCGCGGGGCTTGATCCCGGACCCGTATCTCAACACCAACGAGAACGCGGTGAAGTGGATCGGAGAAACCGACGTACGCTACCAAACCTCGTTCGCCTTCACCGACGAGGGCCACGAACGCGTCGACCTCGTTGCCGAGGGCCTGGACACGGTTGCAACCGTAACGTTCAACGGCGCGCTCGTTGGAGAGACCAAGAACCAGCATCGGTCCTATCGCTTCGACGTGCGTTCATTGATCCGCGCGAGCAGCAACGAACTGACGGTCGATCTCGCTTCACCCCTCCGCTCTGCGCGCGAATCGGAGCTACGGATCGGTGCCAAACCGCTGGTCGCCGATGCGCTGCCCTATAACGCCCTGCGCAAGATGGCGTGCAACTTCGGCTGGGACTGGGGGCCCACACTCACGACCTCAGGGATCTGGCGGCCCATCTACCTGCACCAATGGTCCGTCGCCCGACTGGCACAGGTCATTCCTCGAGTCAGCGTGGATTCCGACGGTGGCGGTCTCGTCGAAGTCCACGTCGAGCTCGAACGTACCGACCTCGAATCTGCTGCGCATACCGAGCTGCTCCTCGAGGCCATTCTCACGGCCCCCGACGGAACCGCGGTGCACACGAGCGGGACAGTTGAACGGTCCTCCTCCGTCCTCAGCCTCAAGATTGATAATGCGGAACTATGGTGGCCGAGGGGCTACGGCGACCAACCGCTCTACCACCTGGACGTGCGAGTGTCCCGGGACGCCGAGGAACTCGACACCTGGACGCACGATGTCGGGTTCCGCACGGTCGAGGTGCGGATGAATCCCGACGAGTTCGGCACCGGTTTCGAATTCCACGTCAACGGGCAATTCGTCTACATCAAGGGCGCGAACTGGATCCCTGACGATTGTTTCCTGCCCCGCGTGACCCGGGACGACTATGAACGCGGGGTTCGCGACGCCGTCGAGGCCAATATGAACATGCTCCGCATCTGGGGTGGCGGTATCTACGAGAGCAACGACCTTTACGACATCTGCAACCGGGAGGGGATTCTGTTGTGGCAGGACTTCCTGTTTGCTTGCGCGATCTACTCGGAGGCCCCGGAGATGTGGGCCGAAGTCGAAGCGGAGGCTCGTGAGAATGTCGCCCGTCTTGCCCCAAACCCCTCCCTTGTCTTCTGGAACGGCAGCAACGAAAACATCGAGGGTTACTTCCACTGGGGTTTCAAGGAGCGGATGCAGGAGGGCGAGACCTGGGGACGCGGCTACTACGACGACCTACTCCCGAGTATTTTGGCCGAACTCGACCCCGGGCGTGGCTACCTCCCGTCGACTCCATTCTCCCCCGCCGATTACGCCGATCCTCGCGATCCAAACCACGGCCCTGTGCACAGCTGGAAGGTCTGGTTCAGCGAGGACTACCTGACCTACCGCAACTCGGTGCCGCGTTTCGTCGCCGAATTTGGTTTCCAAGGTCCCGCCGACTACTCAACCCTCACGAGCGCCATTGACGACGACCCTATGCTGCCGGATTCCCCCGGCATGGCCGCCCACCAGAAGGCGGTCGACGGCAATGGCAAGCTCGACCGCGGCTATGCACTGCACCTGCCTGCACCCACGACCTTCGACGACTGGCACTTCGCGACCCAGCTGAACCAGGCCCGCGCAATCTCCTGCGGCGTCAAGCACTTCCGTTCGCATTCCCCGCGCACTTCCGGCTCGCTGGTCTGGCAACTCAACGATTGCTGGCCCGCTATCAGCTGGGCGGCCGTCGACAAGGCTGGCAGACGCAAGCCGCTGTGGTACGCACTGCGGGCACTCAACGCGCCCCGCCTGCTCCTAGTCCAGCCCCGAGGCGCCGGCCTCGCCCTCATCGTGAGCAACGACAGTCCCCATGCTTGGACGGGTACCGTCGCCGTCCGGCGCCTGAGCCTCACCGGAACAGAGCTCGCCGCCGAGCACCTTCGGTTCAACGTGGCTTCACGTACCAACCAGACCATCCTCCTCTCCGAGTCCCTGACGGTGCCTGCAGACGCACGGAACGAGCTCATTGTCGCCGAGGCGGATGCTTCCGCCCGTGCATTCTCCTACTTCGTCGAAGACGTCGAGTTGAGCCTGCCCCAGGCGGAGTTCAGCACCACGGTCGAGCGTGAGGACGTCGGATATTCCCTCACCGTCACCGCCAACAATTTCGTGAAGGACATCGTGCTAAATCCGGATCGCCTCGACCCGATGGCCACGGTGGACGAGATGCTCGTGACCCTGCTACCCGGCGAGAGTCACCGATTCCTCGTCCTCAGCGGCGAAGAACTGCCCGTCGATGATCTCACCACCCGACCGGTTCTCCAGAGCGCGAACAACCTCCGGCACCCCGCCGCCCTCACCCAGAAAGGGACCGTATGAAGATTCAGGCTCATCACAGTGAAGCGGATGGCGTGGTCATTGTCACATCAACCGGGCGGCTGAAAGTGCAGCGCCTCGGTGAGCAAGTAATGCGGGTCGTCTTCACGGGTCGACCGGTCTTCGGCTCCGATGAGAGCCTCATGGTGGTCGGCGGTAACGAGCGATCGGCTCCGGACGTCGCCGATTCCGCCGATCAGCTGGTGCTCTCCATTCCCCGGCTGCGGCTCGTCATCGACAAACAGTTCGGCGCGTTCACCTGGACCGACGAGACCGGGCGACTCCTGTTCCGTGAGCCGCACGATCGCGCGGACACGAAAGTGCTTGAGGAGATCGACGTCCTGCGTTCCGTCTTCTCCGAAGACACCGTGATCACCACCGCACTCGGCGCCGACGGCGAGAAGTCCGTCGTGGGCCAGACGAAGCAACTGGTCGACCGCCAGGCGTACTCGACGAAGCTCCGACTTGAGTTCAGCGACGGCGAGGCCCTCTACGGGCTCGGCCAGCATGACGAGGGCGTCTTCAACTATCGCGGTCACCACGAGGACCTGTACCAGCAGAACATGAAGATCGTGGCGCCCGTGCTCGTCTCGACGCGGGGCTACGCCATCATGTGGGACAGCCAGGCTCTCGCCTCTTTCCACGATGACCAGGCCGGGAGCTACTTCTGGACTGAAGTCGATGACGAGATGGACTTTTACGTCATTGCAGGCCCCGAACTGGATGACATCGTCCACCACATCCGCACCCTGACCGGAGGGGCTCCGATGCTTCCTCGCTGGTCCCTTGGCTACATCCAGTCCAAGGACCGGTACGAGAACGCCGACGAGCTCCTCGACATCGTCCGCGAGTACCGGCGGCGGGATATCCCCCTCGACTGCATCGTGCAGGACTGGAAGCACTGGCCGGAGGGACTCTGGGGACAGAAGTCGCTGGACCCTGACCGGTACCCCGACCCGACACGGCTGATCGAAGAGCTGCACGATCTCGGCGCGAAGCTGATGGTCTCCATCTGGCCGAACATGCAAAACGACGGACCCAACCAGGCCGAGTTCCGTGCCCACGGGGAGCTCCTCGGCGACGGCTCCACCTACGATGCGTTCGACGCGGATGCCAGGGCCCGGTATTGGAAGCAGGTGAACGAGGGCTACTTCAGCCACGGCGTCGACGCGTTCTGGGCAGACTGCACCGAACCGTTCGAGGGCGACTGGAAGGGGATCGTTAAACCGGAGCCCTGGCAGCGCCTGCTCATCAATGCCGGCGAGCTGAAGAAGTACCTCGACCCGGAGCACATCAACGCCTATTCACTCCTGCACTCCGAAGGACTCTACGAGGGCCAGCGAGCCGCCGGCAACGACAAACGTGTGTTCTTGCTCACACGCTCGGGCTTCGTCGGCCAGCAACGCTACAGCGCGGTCACCTGGTCCGGCGACACCTCGGCGACTTGGTTAGCCTTGCGACGGCAGATCTCCGCCGGGCTCAACCTGTGCGTCACAGGCACCCCATACTGGACATTCGATATAGGCGCTTACTTCGTCACCCCGGGCCCGCTGTGGTTCTGGGAGGGTGACTTCGCGGAGGGCAGCGCCGACCTAGGCTACCGGGAACTCTACGTCCGGTGGCTGCAGATGGGCACCTTCCTGCCCATCTTCCGCTCCCACGGCCGGGACACGCCCCGCGAACCGTGGCGGTTCGGTGACGTGGGAGACGCCAGCTACGACACCATCTGCGCCTTCATCCGCTTGCGCTATCGACTACTCCCCTACCTGTACTCGCTCAGCGGCTGGACAACCCAGCGCGACTACACCCCGATGCGTTCGCTCGTCTTCGACTTCCGCCACGACCCGCGGGTGTACGACGTCGACGATGAGTTCATGCTCGGCCCGTCGCTCCTGATCTGCCCCATCACTGAGCCGATGTATTTCGGCCCTGATTCGGAGCCCGTACAGGGACGCCCCACCACCCGGTCGGTCTATCTCCCGTCCGGCTGCAACTGGTACGACTTCTGGACCTCCGAGCGCTTCGAGGGCGGCCAGACCATCGAAGTCGCCGCGTCACTGGAGACGATCCCCGTCTTCGTGCGGGCCGGCAGCCTACTGCCCCTTGGACCCGCGGTCCAGCACACCGGCGAGGATGTCTTCGGCCCCCTGGAGGTGCGGATCTACCCCGGCGCCGACGTAACCTTCGATCTCTACGAGGATGCCGGTGATGGCTACGGCTACGAGAACGGCGAGTTCAGCACCATGACTCTGCGATGGTCGGAATTGGAGCGGACGCTCATCGTCGACGCCAGAACCGGCAGCTTCCCCGGCATGCCCGCCACCCGCGCGATCATCCCCATCTTCATCGGCGAACCGACCAACAACGCGCCAACATCGACGGACATCGCCCTCCAGATCGCCTATGTCGGCCAGGAGCTACGCACGATCCTGCGCTGAAAGACCGGCACGCGCGCCCCCGCGGGCGCGCGTGCCTTCAGTATGACAACAATGTAAGGCAAACCGCAATCAATGACTACGCTGTCATTTTGTAGAAAGCCCATGAAAGACCGTAAAAAACTCTCACAATGTTCTATGAGACAAAACAAGTGTCAACCTTGACATGTAGGATTCGGTGGCCTCAAATAGGAGGTAGCCGCAACGAGGCGGCTCCAAGGAGGTCCACCCCGGGCCGCGACGTGAGCCAAGTCACCTCGGTCCGCGACGTGGTCCTCTTTGTCAATGCCGGCACCACCGTGATGGATCGACTCGCCGTGATCTAACCGGGCGCGGGACTCCGTTCCAAACGCGGGCGCTAGGCTTAACCTGATCACCCGCCGAGGCCGGACGCCGTGGCCGGACGCCGTGGCCGGACGCCGGGGTGTGGCGGTACCCCGGCGAAGCCGGTTTTCTCCAAGAACCTCATCGACAGACGCTCGGATCACCGGGCGACTGTCCCGTAGGCCGCCCGCGCGGCCCTGAAAGCTGCGCCATGAGTGCCACCAATCCCCGCCCGACTGCGATCGAACTCGAGGTCGTGAAGTCCGAACCGCTGCGGTCGTTCCTGAGGCTACTGCGGCCCTACCGCATCCGGCTGTGGTTCGCCGCGCTTGCCTTTCTTATCAAGGACTCTCCGATGTGGGTGCTTCCGCCGCTCACTGCGGCGATCATCGATCTCGTCGTGCGCCGCGGATCGCTGGATTCCCTGTGGGTCTTCGCGGCATTCATCATTGCGTTACTGGCGCTCAACTATCCGTTCCACATGATCTTCGTGCGTGGTTCCAGCCTTGCCACCCGATCGATGGCCGCCGACCAGCGCAATGCACTTACCGAACAGATGCAGCGCCTCTCCATTGGCTTTCACAACCGCCACAGCGCCTCGATCGTGCAAAGCAAAGTCGTACGCGACGTCGAAAATCTTGAACTAATGATGCAACAAGCCTTACCAACCGTACTGTCGACCGTGTTCACCCTGGCCGGCGCCGTAATCGTCACAGCGATCTCAGTTCCCGCCTTCGTCGGGGTGTTCGCCGTGACCGTGCCCGTGGCGGCCATACTCGTACGCTGGATCCGCTCCCGAGCGGCCATCCGCAACGAGACCTTCCGCCACGAGGTCGAACGATTCTCGACCGGCATCGGCGAAATGGCCGCCCTCATCCCGATCACCCGCGGCCACGGGCTCGAGGCCGTCGCCGCCGAACGGGTCGCCGGGCAGGCCGAGAGCGTGAGCATCGCCGGGCAACAGCTCGACACCCTCAACGGCCGGTTTGGAGCCTTTTCTTGGGTCTCTTACCAGGTACTCGGGGTCGCGTGCCTGGTCGGAGCCGCCGCGGCGTCAATAACCCAGGTCATCTCCATCACGCCGGGACAGGTCGTACTGCTCAGCACGTACTTCACCATCCTGACCGGTGGAATCGTTGCCCTCCTCAATGTGGCTCCGGTGCTCACTCGCGGGCTCGAATCAATGCGTTCCATCGCCGAGGTCATGCAGGACCCTGACGTCGAAGTCAACGAGGGCCGTACCCGCGTCGACAAGGTTGAGGGCACGATCAAGCTCGACCACGTGAGCTTCAGCTATCCCGGTGGCCGGCCTGCGCTCACCGATATCTCCCTGTCTATCCGGGCCGGCGAGACAATCGCGCTCGTCGGACCCTCGGGCTCGGGAAAGTCGACGCTGCTTAATCTCATCCTCGGGTTCGTGCGGGCCGGAAGCGGACAGGTGCTGCTGGACGGCGTCGACATGAACAGCCTCGACATGCGCAGTGCACGCTCGTTCGTTTCAGTCGTGCCGCAGGAGTCGGTGTTGTTCGAGGGCAGCATCCGCGACAATGTCGCCTATGGGCTCACGGGCATCACCGACGACGGCATCCTCAAAGCCCTGCGCGGCGCGAATGCTCTCGATTTCCTGAACCTCGGCCCAACGGGAGCGAATGTTACGGACGCCGTGGGCGGGTCGTCGAACCAAGAATCCCCGCATCCGCCCACCGGAATTATCCATGGTCTCGGGCTTGTGACCGGGCGCATCACCGTCCCGATGCCCACCGGCCTCGATCGGATCATCGGCGACCGCGGCTCCGGACTCTCCGGCGGCCAGCGCCAACGGTTGGCGATCGCTCGCGCCCTCGTCCGCGATCCGCGCATCCTCATTCTGGACGAGCCGACGAGCGCCCTGGATGCCGATTCCGAAACAATGGTCAAGGACGCCCTCGCCACTCTCTTCCGCGACCGCACGACCATCATCGCTGCCCACCGACTGTCGACCATCCGCACGGCCGATCGGATTGCGTACCTCGAGAACGGTCGCATCGTCGAACTTGGAACCCACGACGAGCTCATGAACCTCGGCAACCGGTACGCCCACATCGTCTCGCGTCAGACGACCTGAGAACGTATCCCCGTCCGTTTGGGACGAGTGCGTGGCGGCGGGTCAGGTCGGCGGGCTGATCTCGCCTGAACCGCGGTGAATGAGGCGGGTCGGAATTTCGATCTGCCGGATGAAGCTGGTCGGGTCCTCGAGACGGTCGAGTGCGAGACGCGCGGCCGCTCTCCCGATCTCCCTGGTGTCGTAGGCGACGACGGTGATGTCCAGCGCATCGGCAAGGTCAAAATCGTCAAAACCAATGAACGCGACCCGCGGCTCTCGACCGCGGAGCACGCGAAGCGCTCCCGAGCTTGCCCGGTTATTCCCCGTCACAAGCGCAGTGGGCGGGTCGGCCTGATCAAACAAACTCGCGACGGCACTCTCTGCAGATACGGCCGGGTCGTCGTTGCACCTTTCGTATCGCGCGTTGTCGGCGATCCCGGCTTCGGCAAGGGCTTCACGATAGCCCGCGAGCCGCTCGCGCAAGGTGTAGATGGCGGAGGGGTTGCTCACGAATCCGATCTTTCGGTGACCGAGCTTAATGAGGGAACGCACGGCTTCCCGCATTCCCTCTCGGTTCTGGAGCACGACGGAGTCGGCCAGCAGATTGCTGGCAGGTCGGTCGACACTCACGATCGGGGTGCCCAGTTGGCGTTCCCCATCGAGGTAGGACTGGTCAGCCGCGATCGGAATCAGCAGAAGCGCACGCACGCGCTGGGCGAGCAGGGAATCAACGACACCCTCCTCACTCTCGGCCGAGTCATCTGTCGAAGAGAGCACCATAGTTAACCCGTTGTCGGCCAGTTCGCGCTCAATCCCGGCCGCAACGTGGAAATAAAACGGGTTTGTGATGTCGCCGATCACGAAGGCTACCGTGTTGGACACCCCACCGTGGCGGAGACTGCGCGCGAGGACATTCGGCCGGAACCGCAATCGCTTCGCCGCGCTCAACACCCGCTCCCGGGTGACCGCACTCACGATGCCGTCTCCGGAGAAAACCCGCGACACTGTCTTCGAACTCACATCGGCCAACCGGGCAACATCGGCCAGGGTCGCTCTCGCTTGCGTCGTCATACTATCTCCCCAGTCGGCCACGAGTAGTCTAGCAAGTGCTCTATGTCAAGGTGAGACACAGGCCTCGGAACCTACGTGAACGCAAGCGGCTCTTAAGCCACATTTTACGAGAGATATCATGCCCGGATTTCCGCCAATGCTACACTCGAAAAACCAGAGACAGCGTTGACATTTCGAGGTTGGTTGCTGTCCCTCACCAACAAGTCTGGAGTCACCGCTCAATGTCCGCCACCGCACAGACCATCGCCGCTCCGATTCTCCGCCATCCGTTTCGCCGCCCCCTCGGCGTCGATTGGACCGTGACTGCCCAGGGCGGGCCGGTGCCCCCGAACATTGGCCTACGTGCGATCCCGGCGACCGTTCCGGGATCGGTGCACACCGACCTCCTTGCGGCCGGGCTCATCCCCGACCCCTACCTCGACGGCAACGAAAAACTGCTCGGCTGGATCGGCCTCACCGATTGGCGTTACACGACCACCTTCGTTTGGCAGCCGGGCTCCACGACCCAGTCCGAGATCGTGTTCGACGGCCTCGACACGATCGCGTCCATCTTTGTCAACGGAAACCGGGTCGGAACCACCCGCAACATGCACCGCAGCTACCGGTTCAACCTGCGCCCGTACGTCAGGGCAGGGCTCAACGAAATCGACGTGTTCTTCGCGTCGCCGATCCGGGCCGCCGACGCAGCGAGCCTCCAGCTCGGATACCGTCCGCACGTTAACCACCACCCCTACAATGCAATCCGCAAGATGGCGTGCAGCTTCGGCTGGGACTGGGGAATCGACACCTCGACCTCGGGGATCTGGCGCCCAGTCTCCCTCGAAGAATGGTCGACTGCCCGGATCGAGAGCATTCGGCCGATCGCGACCGTCGACACGGTCGATCCAGCGGATACCGTAGCCGGCACCGTCCGCGCAGCCGGCACAGTCGCCGTGAACGTCGAGGTTGCACGGGCGAGCGATGTCCGGCTCCTCATTACGGCATCCGTCGACGGCATGTCGGGCACCGCAATCCTCGAGGCCGGCGACACCACTGCCCTCGTGACCCTGCACGTCACGGACGTGGCTCTGTGGTGGCCGCGCGGCTACGGCGAACAACCGCTCTACGACGTCGACGTCACCCTCAACACCCATCACGGCGATGATGACGGATACGACGAGGTGATCGAGCTCGACGCTGCGACGAAGCGCGTGGGATTCCGCACGGTGGCGTTTGAGACGACCCCCGATACCACGGGCACCCCGTTCACGATCGTCGTCAACGGGCAGCCCATTTTCGTGCGCGGCGCGAACTGGATCCCCGACGACGCCTTTCCGCACCGCGTCGACCGGACCCGTTACCTCGCCAGGATCGAACAGGCCGAGTTCGCGAACCTGAACCTGCTGCGAGTCTGGGGCGGCGGAATCTTCGAGGCTGACGACTTCTACGAGCTGTGCGACGAGCGCGGCATGCTGACCTGGCAGGACTTCCTGCTCGCCTGCGCTGCCTATGCGGAAGAGGAGCCGTTCTTCAGCGAAATGGAGGCGGAGGCGCGCGACAACGTCGCGAGGCTCGCCGCGCATCCCTCGCTCGTCGTGTTCAACGGGAATAATGAGAACCTCTGGGGCCACGAAGAGTGGAACTGGAAGAAACGCCTCGACGGTAAAACCTGGGGCGAGACGTACTACTACGAGCTGTTCCCGGCGATCGTCGCCGAGCTAGCCCCCCACGTGGGTTACACGCCAGGTAGCCCCTTTTCCCCCGGTGACGCCGACGGTCTCGGCCGCTCCGGTGCCCACTCCCCGAACGACCCCGATCTCGGCACCATGCATATCTGGGACCTCTGGAACCTGCGCGACTACCCCGACTACCGCGCGTACACCCCGCGGTTCGTCTCCGAGTTCGGCTGGCAGGGCCCGCCGACCTGGTCGACGATGACCGAGTCGATCAGCGACGCGCCGCTCACCCCCGAGTCCCCCGGCATGCTCGTGCACCAGAAGGCAATGGACGGCAACGTCAAGCTCACCGATGGCCTCCTCGCGCACTTTCCGCTGCCGGAGGACATCGACGATTGGCACTGGGCGATGTCGCTCAACCAGGCGCTTGCGGTCCAGACGGCGATCGAGTACTTCCGGTCGCTGCAGCCGCACTGTATGGGCTCCATCGTCTGGCAGCTCAATGACTGCTGGCCGGTGACAAGCTGGGCCGCCGTCGACGGGTACGGGCGGGCCAAACCGCTGCTCTATGCGCTCCGCCACGCCTACACCGACCGGCTCGTAACCGTGCAGCCGCAGCGCTCCAGCGCGGACGTCGACGGTCTTACGGACCGCAGCGTCGACGGGGGTATGGGCCTTTCGACCGTCCTCGTCAACGACTCGAGCGAGCCCTGGTCGGGCGAGCTCAGGGTGCGTCGACTCACGTACGCGGGGATCCTGCTGGCCGAACACACCGAACAGATCACCCTGCCCCCGCGGTCCACAGTGTCCGTGCCGCTACCAGCATCCATTTCCGCGGCGACGGATGCGGCGGCGGAGCTCATCCGCGCCGACCTCGGCGGAGTGCGCGGCCACTGGTTCTTCGCGGAGGCCCGCGACACCCGGCTCGACGCGCCTGCGCTCGGGACTGCCCTCGAGCAGGTCCCCGGCGGGTACCAGCTCACCGTCACCGCGGCAAGCCTCACCCGCGACCTCGCACTTCTCGTCGACAAGGTCGACCCGGCCGGAACGGTCGACGACATGCTCGTAACCCTCCTTCCAGGCGAGAGTGTCGTGTTCGCCGTCACGTCGACTCTCGATCTCGACATCGCAGGGCTCTCAGCTCCGGCCGTGCTCCGCAGCGCGAACCAGCTGGTTCTGCCGTGACTGGTAACGAGGGCGGAATGGGCGTTCCCGGGGCCGCGCCCGCAGCTGCCGGGCGCTCTCCGGCATCCGCTCTCACCGGACCCATCTGCGGAATGACCTGGGGCTGGACCGGCGTGCGCGGCACCTGGGCGACCCCTGAAGCGCGCTCGTCGATGCGGCTCATGAGCGAGCATGGCATCAACTGGACGGCGATCGCCTATGCGGCCATACAGCAGAATGCCCAATCGACGCACATCTCGTACGACGAAGAACCAACCGTGACCGAGCCGGAAATTCGCGAGGCGATCCGGGAGGCGAAGGCACTCAACCTCAAGGTGTGCCTCAAGCCCGTCGTCAACTGCGCCGACGGCACCTGGCGGGCGTTCATCGGCTTCTTCGACTGGGACGTTCCCGGTGAACCCACCTGGACCGAGTGGTTCGAGTCCTACACGGCGTTCATCCTGCACGCTGCTGTGATCGCCGAGGAGGAAGGCTGTGACCTCTTCTGCATCGGCTGCGAGATGGTGCGCGCCGACGGGCAGGTACGGCACTGGCGTGACCTCATCGCCCGGGTGCGCTCGGTATATTCGGGGCTCGTGACCTACAACTGCGACAAATACCAGGAAGACCGCGTCACGTGGTGGGATGCCGTGGACGTGATCGGGTCGAGTGGATACTACCCGATCGGAACGTTCCCGGCCGAGCTCGACCGGATCGAGCGCGTCGTGGAAAAGTTCGACAAGCCATTCATCTTTCTCGAGGCGGGATGCCCAAGCCGCACCGGATCACCGGACAAGCCCAACGACTGGGCGCTGCCGGGCACGCCCTCCGGCGCCGAGCAGCTGCGCTACTACGAGCACATCTTCAACGCTACGGCCAGCCGCGACTGGATGATCGGTTTCATGTTCTGGGATTGGCCGGCCGTCCTGTACCCGGTCGCATCCGCGCCGGATAACGATGACTACTGTGTGTACGGCAAACCCGCCGGGACGTTCCTCACCCACCGATACAAAACTCTCCAAGGACACCGCACCACATGAATTACGCATCCCGTCACCTCGCCATCGATGCCGGACAGACCGGCATCCGTGCCGTGCTGCAGAGCGGTGAGACCCGCCAGGAGACGTTTGACTTCGACGGCATCCGCACCGACCGGGACCTGATCCCGCAACTGGCTGACGTCTTAGCCCAGGTAGCCGGTGCCGCCGACGTCACCATCGGCATCGTGAGCGCTGGCATTTCCGGCTTCACCCAATCAGACGCCGACGCCGCGGAACTGCGTCGGCTCGGCCGCGAAATCGGGGTGCGGGAGGTATTCCTCGCCCATGACTCGGTTACCTCCTACCTCGGGTCCCTCGGCAACACCCTCGGCGCTGTGATCGCAGTCGGCACCGGCGTCGTTACCCTCGCGGTCGGCGCCCACAACGTGGCCAGAATCGACGGCTGGGGCTACCTGATCGCGGACGCGGGCAGCGGCTACTGGATCGGCCGCGCCGCCCTCGACGCCGTCATGCGCAACTATGACGGACGAGGCCCGGCGACGGCACTCACCGCGGCCGTC
The DNA here is from genome assembly GCF_035019865.1 of Cryobacterium sp. 10I5. NCBI lineage: Bacteria > Bacillati > Actinomycetota > Actinomycetes > Micrococcales > Microbacteriaceae > Cryobacterium > Cryobacterium sp. 10I5. Next base: position 12,678 of record NZ_JASJVI010000030.1, on the reverse strand, counting down.
CGCGCGGAATTCCCAAACCTGGAGACCCTTTACCTAGAGCTGCAGGGCGACCCACTACGGGTCAGCCGTATCGCGTCCTGGTCGCGCGCGGTCACCGGACTTGCCCCAACGGATGCCGTCGCGGCGGAAATCTGCGACGCCACCGCCGCCGAGCTAGTGCACTCGGTGCGCACGGGACTCCAGCGCGTCGGACAGGCCGATGGTGCCGCACCGGTCGTCGGCGGACTCGGCGGGGTGCTGCGCGCGCCCGAGATCGCGAGTCGCTTCGAACGGGACCTGCGCGCGTTCTGGCCCGCAGTCGACCTGCGCTTCCCGACCGCGAACGGCCTCGACGGCGCCGCCCTGCTGCCCCACCTCGGCGCGGAGAGTGCGTTGCGCGGCCTTGTCGCGATCGCACGCGACTGATACGCGCGAGTTATCAAGAAAGAAATCTGAGTCGCCGGAAGCACGCAGCCCCATAACGAGATCGCGAAAGGCTTCGGGATCTCCAAACCCTGCCTGGCGAACTGGCTAAAGAAAGCCCACCTCGAAGAAGGCGTTAGCCCGGCGTGACCGATGAGGAATCGGCGGAGCTGTGTTCCGGCAGCAACCAGCCAGCTCTTCAGACCTCGGCTCGGAGGTAGGCGTACACGGTTTCGCGGCTGATCCCAAAGTCTCGAGCGAGAGCGGCCTTCGGCACGCCAGCAGCAGCCTTCTCGCGCAGCTCGGCGGCCCGGAGCGCGTCAAGTGACGGGGTGCGGCCACGGTACACGCCGCGCTTCTTCGCCAGGGCAATACCCTCTCGCTGACGTTCACGGATCAGAGACCGCTCGAACTCAGCAAAGGCCCCCATCACATTGAGGAGCAAGTTTGCCATCGCATTGTCCTCCCCGGTAAAGGAGAGCTGCTCTTTCACGAACTCGACCCGGACCTTCTTCGCCGTGAGCTGGCGCACGATCGAGCGGAGATCCTCCAAATTGCGGGCAAGGCGGTCCATCGAGTGAACGAGAACAGTATCGCCATCCCGGACGAACTTGATCAGCTCCTCCAACTCAGGCCGGTTTAGATCTTTCCCCGACGCCTTGTCCTCGAACACCCGGTCGACGTCAACGCCATCCAGTTGGCGGACGGTGTTCTGATCGAGGGTACTGACTCGCACGTATCCAACTCGTTGACCCGTCATGAAGCCTCCGGCCCTTTCTGTCAGGTTGAACTCTAAGACCCGGCAGTGAGGGCTGTCAACTAACAGGAATCGGACCCTATTCGGACGAAACTGCGTACCTGCACCTGACGTCTAGTTGGGGTGTACTCCACATTGGCGTCTTCGCTGGACGCCCAATGAAGTGTGGCTTTCATCGGTTTGTGGCGGCATTCTTTGATCGCTTTCTGGCGTATCGAATAGATTGCCTGCGCCAGTTCAGAGCGGGGTCAGTGTCTCGTATCCGACAGGCGATTTCAAACGGTGGAAGCAACAGGGGCTATTTCCTTCCTTGAGACTAGCTCGCTGAGCAGGTCAGCTGGGGTGCTGCGTTTGAGGGTTTTGCGGGGCCGCTCGTTGAGTTCAGTGGCGACTTCGAGGAGGCGTTGAGCGCTGTGGGCGTTCAGGTCGGTTCCTTTGGGGAAGTACTGACGCAGTAGGCCGTTGGTGTTCTCGTTCGAGCCGCGTTGCCAGGGCGAGGCGGGATCGCAGAAGTAGATCGGAACGCCGGTGGCTTTGGTGATGTCCACGTGCCGGGCCAGCTCGGTTCCCTGATCCCACGTCAACGAGCGCCGCAACAGCACGGGCAGGGCGTCCAGGGCGTCGATGAGGCCGTCGTGGACTGCAGCGGAGCTGTGGCCGTTGGGCAGGTGCACCAAGACGACAAACCGAGTCGTGCGTTCAACGAGAGTCGCGATCGCCGATCCTGACGCAGATCCGACGATCAGGTCGCCCTCCCAATGGCCGGCGACCTTCCGGTCGTTGGCCTCTTTGGGGCGTTCGCTCAGCATCACCTTGTCGCGAATCTTGCCCGGCGCGTTCAGATGTTTTCCCCGTGGTTTCCTGGCTGATCGGCCCCGTCGCAGGTGCCGGTGCAGTCGCACTCCGACGTAACCGCGGCTCTGGACATAGAGGCTTTGATAGATCGACTCGTGCGAAACCTGCAGCTCAGCCTGGCCGGCGAATACGACCGCGAGGTCGTCACTGCTGCTGCGGGCTCCAGTTCTTCCGCAACCGCTCCTCGACGGCGGCGGCAAGCAGCCGGTCGTCGAGCTTGCTCGGCTTGGGCCGGGCCACTCTGATCACGCACCGTTTCTGAGCGGCATAGGGCCGGTAGCTGCGCGTAATCGGGTGGGCATTACGACGCAGCTCCCGGCTGATCGTCGACGCGGAGCGCCCCAAATCCCGGGCAATCGCGCGAACACCGGCCCCGCCCAGCCGCAGATCCGCGATGCGTAGACGCTCCTCTTGACCCATATAGCGCCCCGAAGAGGCCACGGCTGGAACGGGTATTCGCCCGCCAGCGGCCTTGATCCACCGGTATCCCTGTCTGCGATTCACTCCCACAGACTCACACGCGGCCGCCGCCGACATCCCCTCGCGAACCCGAACCCAGAACAAGTTCTCGCGCTCTTTCAACACAACTCTCGACGCCATCAACAACACCTCACTCATACGGTGGCCATGCCCTCCCGGGTGCGGGCGCGGATGAGGTCGGATTTGTTCATCCAAGGGAAGTAGTTTGACAAGTTATCGGTAGTTTATCAATTTGGGATAAGGTGCTGATAACTTGTTAAGGAGAACCATGGACAGGGCACGAAACCCGTACACGCCGAACGCGGGCGCGCCTCCGCGTTTCCTCGCCGGACGTGCCCAAGAGATAGAAGATTTCCGGGTGCTCCTTCGGCGTCTGGCTAATGGATATACCGAGCAATCAGTGATTGTTACTGGTCTGCGCGGGGTGGGGAAGACGGTGCTGCTGGGGCAATACGAGCGCATTGCCGAGGATGAGAACTGGGTCCCCGTGGTGGCTGAAGTGTCGAAGAACACCCCCTTCGGACCCCAAATCGCCAACCTGTCCCGGCGCGCGCTTTTTCAGGTGTCGCCCAAGGCGCGGTGGGGGGAGAGAGCTGCCCAGGCGGCCGCCGTGATCAAATCCTTCTCCTTGAGCGTGCAAGCAGACGGCGCCATGACAGCGGGCCTTGATGTGGAGCCCGCTTGGGGGACCGCCGATACCGGATCGCTCAACGATGACCTCGCCGACGTCTTCCAAGCCATCGGGGAAGCGGCGGCGGAGAAGAAGCGGGGCGTCGTCTTCCTCTTTGACGAGATCCAATTCCTGGCCAAAGCAGAGTTAGAAGCGTTGATTGGGGCTGTGCATCGTACCGTGCAGCGACAACTTCCAGTCACCTTCGCCGGTGCTGGCCTACCAGGGCTTCCCGGGCTTGCGGGAAATGCGAAATCTTACGCTGAGCGATTCTTCAAATTTTCGTCGATTGGCCAGCTGCCGCGCGAGGCGGCCGTGCAGGCCATCGTTGAGCCGGCCAAGGGGGAGGGCGTCACCTACCAGCCGGAAGCAATCGATTTCATCCTCGCGTATACGGAGGGATACCCGTACTTCATTCAGGAGTTCGGCCGTGCAGCCTGGAACACCGCTGACGGGCCAGTGATTACCCTCGTCGACGCAGAAGACGCGTTGAGCCAAGTCGGATCAGAGCTCGACGGTAGTTTCTTCCAAGCGAGGGTGCAACGAACTACTCCGGACGAGCTGACGTACTTGCGGGCAATGGCCGAACTCGGCGGCGCTGAACACAAAGCCGCCGACGTTGCGGCGGTCCTCCACAAGACCTCTGAGCAGCTCGGCCCGATACGATCCCGACTGATTGCCAAAGGGCTGTTGTATACGTCTCGCTTCGGGTACGCGAAGTTCACGGTTCCACAATTCGACCGGTTCATGCGCCGGCACATGACACTCGACAGTGAACCAACTGCCTAACCCCACACACCGCCACTGGGTGGCGAGCGGTTCGCCGACGCCGGTACGCACAGGAGGGCGCCGGCCGAAGCCGACACCCTCCTCGGGGTGAATCTGGTGAAACTGGTGCGAATGCTACTTGGCGGCGGCCTTCAGCTTGCTGCCGGCGGTCAGCTTGACGCGGTGACCGGCGGCGATGGCGATTTCCTCGCCCGTCTGCGGGTTGCGGCCGGTGCGCGCCGCGGTCGCGGTGCGCTCGACGCCGAGCCAGCCCGGGATGGTGACCTTGCCGTCGCTCGCGACGGTTTCGGCGAGCGCGGCAAAGAACGCGTTGAGCACGCTGTCGACGGCGACCTGGCTCTGGCCAGAGTCTGCGGCAACCTTGGCAACGAGCTCGGTCTTGTTCAGCGACTTGTCAGCCATTGAGTGTCCTCCTCGGACCTTCGCCTGTAAAAAACAGGTACACGGGTGATGCGGGCAATGCGGGCGGTGCCAGAGGCCGCATCCGTTGGTCGGTTGGACCGCGTTGAATCTAACAGAGGTTCGGGAACTTCCGCGTATTTCCGGCGTTTTCCGGCGTCTTGGACGGTTTTTGGGCTGCACATTCTCATTTGAGTATCCCGGCGGTCGGGTCGGGGAGGGTGCGCTGAGGTCACGGTGGGGGCAGACTGGGCGGCATGAGCGCAGAGAGCGGGGGAGCGATGAGTCCGAGCGAGTTCGAGGCGGCGCTGGCTTTGGCTACTGCGGGGCAGTTCCTCGCTGGCAGTGGGGCTCACGCCGATAGTGGGGCTCGCGATGTGATCACGGGAGGAACTGACCGGCAAGGCAGACATCACTCGCGACGACGCCGCGAACGCTTAGGACAGCGCGGGGCGCCGCGAGTCGTTCGCGGCCGACATGGAAAAGGTGGGTGTCGACCCCCAGCTGCAGAAGGTTCGCCTGGTTGCCGATCGAGAGAACGGTACCCACGCCAGCGTGGCCGTGGCGACCAAGCCAGGCAAGCAAGCCAAGGGCCGCAACCGTTCTCAGGGTCCCGGCTTGCAACGGGAACGCGGCGGACACAGCCGCTAGCTGTACTGAGCCGACAGGTTGGTGACAGTCGGTAAGGCGCTGCCGGATACCAGCCACGCGCCGACGTGCCTCTGCGCTGCGTTCTCACTAGCGTGCGGCGCAATTGCGGGGCAATCGCGGCTCCAACGGTCGCGGATATTTTAGTCGTCATAGGCGCGTGCGCTGTGGCAGGCACATTGTTCGACAATGCTCTCCCGAAAGGAATCAAGCGATGAGCGAGGAAAGCAAAAGCAGAGAGCCGAAACCAAGAAGATACAAGTGGCGTTACGGGCCTCTCCGTATCGTTATGCCTTGGCTATGCATTGCCGTGGGGATCCTTCTGGTGATCAAGGGTGCCCTCGCCCTGGTTACGAACGGCGGCGACCCTCTCTTCTTAATTTTGGGTTCTGCCCTCGTTGTGCTCGGGATCGTCGCGTTCTTCGTCTACCGCTGGATGGCGAGGAGGGGACTCTGAGCCCTAAGCCTCGGTCCACCGGTCGGCTTGGGTGAGTGGGGTGTTCAGGCGGGCCTCACGGCCGGCGAGAACAGGGTCTGGCGGCTCTGCTCTCAGCAACGACTCTGGAGCGTGTTCGCGAAGAAACGCGGCCTCACCCGTAAGGCCGGCCCGCCCGTCCACGACGATCTCGTCGAGCGGAAATTCACCGCGACACGCCCGAACCAGCTCTGGCTCACCGACATCACCGAGCACCGCACCGATGAAGGCAAAATCTACCTCTGCGCGATCAAGGACGTGTGGTCGAACAAGATCGTCGGCTACTCCATCGACTCGAGGATGAAGGCGTCCCTGGCCGTCGCCGCGGCCCGGAACGCGATCAGTCAGCGCACCATCAACGACACGATTCTGCACTCGGACCGAGGCTCCCAATTCCGCTCCAACGCTTTCCTGCGGGTGCTGAAGAACAACGGCATCACCGGGTCTATGGGGCGCGTCGGTGCCTGCGGCGACAACGCCGCGATGGAGTCCTTTTTCGCCCTGCTGCAGAAGAACGTTCTTGACCGGCAGCGGTGGTCGACCCGGGAGGAACTGCGTCTGGCGATGGTGCTCTGGATCGAGCGGACCTACCACCGCAAGCGCCGGCAACGCCGCCTCGGTAAGCTCACCCCGATCGAGTTTGAGACAATAAACGTGGCCCTCAAGGCCGCCTGAAACCACTAACCCTTTGAGTCAACTGAACTCGGGGCAGTCACGTCTGGACAATGACTGGACTGACCGAGTACGAGCATCTCCACTCCTACGCGCCGGGCTGCTCGCCCAGGCACCTGCCCGCGTGTGGCTATGCAGTGTCGCAATGTGCGTCGAGATCCGAGCCGTCCCAGTCCAAGATTGCGTTCCGAGCGCCGAGAATATGAGCGCGCATCGTTGCTTGGGCCCAGACGGCGTCGTGTGTCCGCAACGCCGTGAGGATGTCGCGGTGATGGTGATTGCTGCTTGCCCGAAAACGCCCGCCATCGCGGCGAAAAACCTGCGCCATCATCGGGATACGGCCAACAGAATCGGTCAGATGGATCAGCTGTTGGTTCCCCGATGCCGCCACGATGGCGTGGTGAAATTCGGCGTTGAGCTCGCCGAGCCGGGTAACCCCTTCGTCGTCAGTAGCGAGTACGAATTCGTCCATTGACACGATGAGATCAGCAAGTTGTCCGAGAATTGCATCGCCGATCCGGGTGGCAGCCAAACCGGCAGCTCTGCTCTCCAGGCCTGCGCGTAGATAATACGTCTCCCGCACCTGTTCCTGAGTCCATGAGACGACCGTCGCCCCGCGATTGGGTGTGAAGTCAACGAGACCGGCTTCGTCCAGGCGACGCAAGGCCTCGCGGACCGGGGTCCGGCTCAGACCCAATTCTTCGGCCAAGGATTGCTCCCGGAGCACCGCTCGGGCGGGAATCTCACCCGACAGTATGCGGCGTCGGAGATAAACGAACGCGGCCTGTCCGCCTGTAATTGGCTCCGCACCGCGTGTGACTTCGATTGTCTGCGCTGGCACCATAGCGTATCCATTTCTCACTCGCTTGCGCGCCAACAATCTGAACACGCACGATCCTTTCGGGTGAGCCGATTATTGCCCACTAGCCCCGCGGAGGCAACTACGGCCGAGCAAACGAAAGCGGGCGTGTCTCCCTAAGTATCGACACAGATTCTGCTTGCTACACAGAAGCGGGACGCGGGGAGTCGCCGAGCCTCGCGTGGCGCGCGTCCTCGTAAATGCGGACAGACAGGATACTTCCCTGCCTCGTATCGTCGAGAACTAGGGCTGCGATGCCGTTCTACTGATCGAGGAGCAACGTGAGGAAGATCGGGATTCTCAGCACGGTCGGAGGATTGGCGCCTGGCTTAGGGGTGGTTTTGAACGGCAAGGTCGTTTCCATGCCCGGCGGAGAACACGATCCCGTCGGTATGAGGCGCGTGTCTTATGGTGGCGGATCGTTCGTTACTACAGGCCAAGTGGCGGAAGCTTTGGTGAGCCTGATCGCGGCGCTGGCTGACGGCCATCGGACCCAGACCATCGAGATCCCTGCCGTGAGCGACGAGGGGAACTTGATACTCGTGGTTCTGATCGTGGGCCCTTTCAGCGGGATACTCAGTTGCCCGGAATATTCTCCGTGGCCAGCACCTGACTTCTCGGATACCGTCCAGCACCTGCACTACTTGGCGGGATTGGTGTCGAATGTTCCGTTTTCTGGTTTTTCGGACACGGTAGCGATCCTGGACTACGACTGGAACGAGAACTTCGACCTCGACTTCGACTAGCCTCCTCGACAGCCCCCATGCAGACTGCGTGCTGGACATCTTTCAGGCGTGCTTTTGCTCCGCTAGCCTTACTTTCCTCCGTCGGACGGCACAGCTCGATGAGTCAAACCCGGAATTGAATAGGCGACAGCGAGGATAGCGCTCAGAAGGAGGCTCCCCGCACCTCGCCAAAAGACGTTAACGCCAGGCCGCGGGTATCAAAGGAAGAAACGTCCGCGCTGGGCGCGAGTACCTAACCGTTCAGCACCGTCATTTTGCAGTGGTTTCGGTGTTGGTTTTGGTCGGTAGGCTGGGCCTGATACTAAGGGGTTTCTGTGCAGGTGGGTGCTCGTGAACGTGGGGGTCGCCTGATCGGCGGGTTGAGGTCTGGGCGCTGGTTGATGCGGGTCGTCAGCGCTTTAGTAATCGTGTATTTCATTGGTTTGCTGCTGCACGGGGACGGGGCGAATCCGTTCGTTGATGTGTGGTTGAGCGGGTTGACACAGTGGGTGCCCGTGGTCGTGTTTTTCGCGGCTGCCTGGCGGACACATTTCGCACGCTGGGACGTGCTGCTGGCGGCAGCGGCGGTGACCGTGTCCGCGTTCGCGGATACCTACTATTCCCTGTCCGTAGATGACAGCGGCTATTTGGTGTTTCCCTCTGTGGCGGATATCGGGTATCTCTTGTTTTACCCGCTGATGCTTGCCGCCGTGATTGTGCTGGTTCGGCGGCAGGTGCGGGGTTTCTCCTGGTCTGTGCTGCTCGATAGCGCGGTCGGGTCTTTGGGCTCGGCAGCGGCCCTGGCCGCCATTCTCAGCCCCGTCCTGGATGACGCGATCAAGAGTCCCACCCCTGTTGTGACAGTGGTTGCGGTGGCATACCCGTTTTTTGACTTGTTGCTGGTCGCAGTGATCACCGGCATAGCCGCTTCCCCGACCTTGGACATTGGGCCACGGTGGCTGTTCCTCATCCTTGGTTTGGGCATGCTGACCGTCGCCGATGTCGCATACGTGCTGCTCGAAAACGCCGATCAATACAGCGCCGGAAACCCGTTGGACGCGGTTTGGGCGCTCGGCCTGGCCCTGATGGCTCTGTGGGTCGATGGTTCGGGGAGGGATACGGGCGCCTATCGCCGGAGGAACAGGGAAACGCCCGCGTTGAGTGTGCCGGCTGGCGCCGTCGTGGCCGGGCTGGGTCTTCTTGTCTTGGGCACCCAAATCACAGTGTCGCTCCTTGCGGTTGTCTTAGCCACCGCCACGGTGGGGTTGGCTGCGCTTCCTCTCGCATTTCGACAGCGACTTCTGCGCCGCGAGTCCCTCACTGATGAGCTCACTGGGCTACCCAATCGAAGGGCACTGAAAGCCGAAGCGGAGGCACGATTCACGGTTGGATCGGGCTCGCCCCTGAATCGGCGCCGGAGCGCCTTGATTCTGTTGGATCTGGACCGGTTCAAAGAAGTGAACGACAGCCTGGGCCACGACGCGGGGGGACACGTTGCTGGTTCAAGTCAGCACCCGGTTGTCGCATTCCCTGCGCGCGGGAGATTTCCTGGCCCGACTCGGGGGTGACGAGTTCGCGATCATCCTTCAAGGGTCCGGCGAGGAAGATGCTCTCGCAGTGGCAGGCAAACTTCGTGCCGTTCTTGCGGCCGCGTATACCTTGGAAGGAATCGCCCTACAAACCAGCGCGAGCATGGGGATCGCACTGTTTCCCGATCAAGGCCAAAGTCTCGGTGAGCTTCTTCGGCGAGCTGACATGGCCATGTACGAGGCGAAAACGACACACAGTGGCCACCACATTTTCCAACAAGCCGACGATAGTCATGGAGAGATCCGGTTGCGGACATTGGAAGAATTGCGTGTTGCCTTGCTCCAGGACCAACTTGTCGTGCACTACCAACCCAAGATTAACCTGAAAACGGGGCAGGTGACCGGGGTCGAGGCCCTGGTTCGATGGAACCACCCGACCCGGGGCTTGCTGCTGCCGGAAGAGTTTTTGATCTTGGTCGAGGAATCTGGTCAGATGGCAGTACTGACCCGGATTGTATTGGAGAAAGCGCTTGATCAGGCTCAGCTCTGGCACAGCCAAGGTCAGGCAATGACTGTCGCCGTTAACTTGTCGTCCAGCTCCCTCGTCGACGTTGACCTGCCCGAGCGCATCACCGCCATGATTGACGCCCGCGACCTGACCGCCTTCACGCTGATACTGGAAATCACGGAGGATTTCCTTATGTCTAACCGGGAACGAGCCCGCACGATTTTGACCCGACTCCGCGACAGCGGCATCCAGATCGCTATCGATGACTTCGGTACGGGATACAGCTCTTTGTCCTACCTACGGGACCTTCCGATTGACGAAATCAAACTCGACCAATCCTTCGTCATACCGATGGGCCAAGATCCTCGCGCAGCCGCACTGGTGGCCTCCACGATTGACCTCGCTCACAGCCTCGGCCTGCGCATGGTGGCCGAAGGCGTGGAAAACAGTGCCGCCTACGACGAGCTCGTCCGTTACGGGTGCGATCACGCCCAAGGCTTCTTCATGTCCCGCCCCGTCCCCGCCACTGAACTGGATGGCTGGATCGCCAACATGTGCGTGGACGAAATCGTTGACCTCGTCCGAGTGCATAGTGCTGGCGCGTCGACAACTGGGATATAAATGGATTCCGGATTCCTACACCGGGCGGCGCAAACGAGGCGGACAGATTCGGTCAGGGTGTCCATCGGCCGCTTGGAATTTGCGAAGGGCTTCCGCGGGCGAGGTGCAGGGCAGTCGGAAAGGCGCGCGCGAACGCTGTTGACGCCGGCGGAAAATGTCATGTCGGATTGGCCCGTCGTGGGTGCGGTTCGTGCTTGTCAAACCAAGGGTTCGCGCGGATGAACCAGATCAGGCGGGGCGTATGAGCTGGTTGAAATCAAAACCGCCCATTAGCCAACGTGCGTTCGCGCGCAGCGATTCGATCAGTGGGTCGTCAGCGAGGGTGAGGTCACTGAGCTCCGCCTGAGTAATCGGCAGAACCTGCACTGGGTTCCCGGTGAGTCGTCGGATTTGCTCACTAGATTTGTCGATGAGTTCGACACGACCAGTGACGGCATCGTTCATCGCCCACACAATGAGGATGTCAATGTTAGAGCCATTCGTTGCGGCACCGCGCGCGGAGGGACCGTAGAGAGCTGCGCCAGCAATGTGCATCGTGAAGGTCTTGGACAGAATGTGCGAGATCTGCTCGTCGAGCCGTGCGGGTGTCGCCAGGAGCGTTTTGATTGGTTCCCAAAGGATATGTGCGCGGTCTAAGGAATATTGGTTTGCCAGTCCAACCGGGCGTATGTCCACGAGTCCGATCTCGGTGAGACGGGCGAGGACGCACTGGGTCGTGCGTAAGGTTTTCACCCCGGAGAGTTCATGTATGCGGTGCCCCGAAGCGCTGTCAGCCAGCACCGCGAGGCAGTCAAGCACCCGGATTGTGTTTTCCCCGAGCAGTGCGTATGCAGGGTGAGATAAGTCCATATGTACCCCCAACTGATTACTGACCTATACAAGCATCATTTGAGTGCCACGCCTTGGACTGTGACTCGTGACCGTCATCTACTGGCGCGTAGTCCCAGGAGGTGCTGCTATTCCGGCGTGTTAACGCCAACTGAAAATAGGGCCACCAACCATCATGGAAGGTGATCAAATTGGATGATTGGGCAGAGATTCGCCACCTGCATTCGACGGGGAAGCATGAACCGTTCCGGGTTTCATGCGGTTGCGTCCCGGTGAGTGGTGTGGTTTCCCGCTCTTGAGTGTTGCTTCGTCAACGTGAAGAGCCACCGTGGGATGGTCAGTGAGTATCGATCAAAGAACTCACGAAGGACACCACACGACCCTTCTATGGTTGAAGTCAAGCAGTAAGGGTCGCCAGCGAGCGATAGATGCTTCGGGCGATGAATCGTTTGAGGCAGCGGTGGATCTCTCGCCGGGCCTTGCCTTCGGCGGTTCTTCTGTCAACGTAGCTTTTCGTCGTGGGGTCGGTGATCATGCGGCAGCGGGCGATGATGTGGAGCGCTCGGTTCAGTTGACGGTCGCCGTGGCGGTTGAGGCGATGCCGGGTCGTATTTTCTGATGATGCCGGAATTGGGCTAACGCCAGCCAACGCCGCGAAGGCGGCTTCCGAGCGCACTCTGCCCCGGTGGGAATAAGCGGTCAGGATGATAGCGGCCGTGAACGGTCCGACACCGGGGATGTCCTGGATGCCTGGAGCGAGTTCGTCGACGTGCTTTGACAGGGCCGCGTGATTCGTTTCCAACTCGCGAGTGCGCTGGTGGATCGCGGAGGCGAGCCTGCGGGCTTCAGATCGGGCGACGGCAGCGGCAGTGTCATCGCTGGAGCGATCGCGCCATGCGGCGATGATGTCGACTTGAGTGTTGGTCAGGGGTGCGCGGACGTCGAGGCCCAGGCGGATTATCCGCAGGAGCGCGTTGAGCGCGTTGCGGTCGCTGGTGCGTTGGGAATCGATACTGTGTCTCGCGACGAGCAGAACTCGAAGGGCGCTGCGAAGCCCGTCGGCGCGCGGCAGAATCAGCGCGGTCGCATCGGTGCCAAGCGCGGTGCGGGCGGCAGCCACGGCATCGATTTGGTCGGTTTTGCCGTGACCATCCCGGGCCTGCCGTTTGGGTGGTTTGACCTCGCAGACGCGGATCCCCGCGGTGGTGAGAGCGCGAGTCACGGTGGCTCCGTAGGAGCCGGTGCCCTCGACAGCGGCAAGCTGCTGCCCATCCGAGCGTCGCTCAATCCATGCGATCGCGCGGGCGGTGCCAGCGTCGGTGGTGGGAAATGAAGCGGTGTCAATGACTGCGCCAGCGGAAGATGTCAACCTGTATGAGTCATATTCTCTAGGCGGTCATTGAGTTCGTTCCTGCTTTCTCGGGTTCGTTGATCCAGGTCGTTGTCGGGAACGTTGGTGGC
>NZ_JASJVI010000029.1:0-40065 GCF_035019865.1 Cryobacterium sp. 10I5 | reverse complement strand
ACCCCGACCGTCGCAGCCAGTGTGGCAGCCCCGGCAGCGGCCTACGTCAACCCGAGTGCCGGGAGTGGAACGGCGGCCGTCGCTGCCGTCGCCGCCGCCGTCGCAGGCACCGCGGCCACCGACCCGGCGGCGACCGGTGCGGCAGCCGGCCCTCTCGTCGGCAAGCCCACCCCCGCCGATCCCACCATCGGCCCTATTCCGGCAGCCATCCCTGCCGGCTTCCTCTCCGGGCTGCTTGCAGCCGGAGGGGTCCCCCTGATCTCGCGCATCCGGAGACGATCCTGATGCGCGCACAGCTTGACGTCACAATCTCCGGCTTCGGCCAGGGACAGGGCATCAGGAAAGACGTTCCCGCCCGGGTTCGTCTCATGCAGTACACCCGAAAGGCATCATCACAGTGATTTCGAAGAAGGCAATTGCGCTCTGCGCAACCGTCGGTGTCGCCCTCACCGGTTTCGCCATTGCGACGCCGGCCAACGCCGAGCCCGTCTCCAACAGCTACGTCGCCGTCGGATCGGACACCCTGGAGGACGTCGTCAGCTCGCTCGCCAACGGTTCCTCGCTTTCCGGCGCGGCAGTGCGTGCGACGACGGCGGCTGGCTCGTCCATCGGTTCCTTCGATGCGACCGGAACCATCTACATCACCACGAAATCCTCAGGCGTGCGTTTTGGACGCCCGAACGGTTCGGGCGACGGTCGCACGGCGCTCCTCCGCTCCATCGATGGCGCGGCATACACGTCTGGTACGGTCGGCGCGCCTGCCGCTGTCGTGATCAGCGGTCAGGTTGACATCGCGCGTTCCTCGGGCTCCGGCACCGTCGACGCCGCCGGAAGCCTGATTCAGGTTCCCTTCGGCCGTGACGCCATCGCCTACGCCTACGACAGTGGCTCTACAGCGACCGGCATCGACACGATCGACACCGCGACCATGACGAGCCTCTACACCTGCAGCGTCACCACCCTCGGCGGCGTCACGGTCACCCCGATCATCCCGCAGGCCGGTTCCGGCACGCGCAAGGACTTCATGTCCAAGATCGGCGTCACCGACGCCACTCTCGGTTCCTGTGTCCAGACCGGCCAGGAGCACGACGCGTCCAACCTCGGCGTCAACCAGATCATGCCGATGTCGGTCTCCCGTTGGGTCGCCATGAACACCGGTGCCAGCTACCCCAAGAAGAAGGACACCACGGTTCTCGGCTCGCTCGTTGCCGGCACCACCCCCGTCACCGGCACCGGCACCTCGATGGTCCCGAACGCCCCTTACTACGCTGACTCCCTCTGGGGCCGCGACACCTACCTCGTCGTGCAGTACGCGCGCGTCGACCCGACCAACGCCGCCTACGACGCCCAGCTGGCCGCACTGCTGGACCCGACCAAGGGCACAAGCCTCACCAACTCGCAGACCACTTTCGCTGCCAAGGCGGGCTCGCTGAAGAAGAAGTTCGGCATCCTCGCCCCGTCCACCACCACCGCTGTCCGCATCTCCAAGTAGCCCGACCTACTTTCAGAAAAGGTATAAGACACTCATGAAGCTCAACAACAAGATCCGCTTCGCCGCCGTCGGCGTCGTTTCCCTCGCCCTCGTCGCCGGTGCCTCCATGGTCGCCTCGGCTTCCGTCCAGACCAACGGATCCGCCGCCCCGGTCTATCTCTATGACACCAACGCGGCGCAGCTTGCCGATGGTGTGACGCTCGGCTGGACCGATGACCTCATCGGCTCATCCGCTCAGGGCGACATCAACGGCGAATTTGCTTGCCCGGTCGGCACGACCGGCATCTTCTCGTTCCTCGCCGCACCGGGCACGGAGAACGTTCCGAACACCTGGAAGGCATTTGCTCCCCTCGGCTTCAACGGCACGAGCCTGAACGTGCTGAACCCGTTCCTGACGCCGTCCTCGATGATCAACGGAGCGCAGGGTGCAGTCAAGGCTGCCGGCGGTAACTACAGCCTCGGCCTCGCGTGCACCAACCTCAACGGTGTGGCGGTAACCGCCGGGTTCTACCGCTCGATCGTCGTCACGCCGGTGACCGGTGCCTTCACGGTTGCCGCTCAGGCGGATGTCGTCGTCACGCCGACCCCGACCCCGACCCCCACTGCGACGGCTCCGGCCGGCACGACCGGTACCGTCGCTCTCGCGCCGACCACCGCGAACGCCACCAACGGTGCACTCGCCCTCACGGTTCCGGCCGGCGCTGCGGCGACGTTCTCGGCTCCGTCGCTCGTGAACAACAAGTCGACCACGGTCGGTACCCTCGGTGCCGTCACGGTCAACGACGGCCGCGTCGTCTCCCGCAACGGCTGGGACCTGTCCGCGAACGTTGCGAACTTCGTCAACTCCACTGACGCGACCAGCACCATCAGCAAGGTGCAGCTCGGCCTCGCCCCGTCGGTCACCGTTGCCGGCACCTCCGCGACCGGCGTCACCGCCGCCGCAGCCCAGGTCGCCGGTTCGGCGTCCTACCCGGCCGCCTTCGCCTCCGGCGCGGCAGCCAACACGGTCGGCGACAGCGTTCTCAACGCCGGCCTGACCTTCGTCGCACCGCAGGAGAAGGCGGCCGGCACCTACACGTCGACGCTGACCCTCACGGTCGTCTCGAAGTAGTAACACAACCCGAGTAGAGGGGGAGGGGCGGCGCCCGCGCCGTCCCTCCCTTTCCACGGCACCACCCCGCATGTCTCTCCACCCCCCAGATTTCGGATCCGCCCGCAGAAAAGAGAACGTCGATCGTGACTCCCCGCCACTCCCTCTCCCGCAGCATCGCACTCGGTGCCGCCGGAGTGCTGGTCACCCTCGGACTGACCCTCACCCTCGGGGTCGCGGGCGCCTGGGCCGCGGACGGCTCCGACGGCATCGCCGGCGCCCCGTCGTCCAACGGCGGCGTCGACCAGGACCGATCGCGTTTCACCTACCAGGTCGATCCGGGCCAGGTCATCGATGACGAATACCTCGTCGAAAACACTGGAACGACCACGCAGGCCGTCACGGTCTACGCCACGGATGCGTACAACGCCGACGACGGCACGTTCGCCCTCCTCGAGGGCAGCGAAGCCCCCAAGGACGCCGGCAGCTGGGTCACCTTCGAGAACGGCACCGGACGCGTCTCCGTCACCCTCGAACCGGGCGCCCAGCAGGTGCTCCCGTTCACCGTGAAGACCCCGGCCGATGCGAAGCCCGGTGACCACGCCGGCGGGATCGTCGTCTCGGCCCTCTCTCCGGCCGGACAGGTCTCGGTCGACCGGCGCGTCGCCATCCGCCTGTACGTGCGCGTCAAAGGCCTGCTGCAGCCGGCGCTGACGATCAGCAGCATCGAATCCAGCTACGAGGGCAGCATCAACCCCTTCGCCGGCGACACCAAGATCCGCGTCAGCCTGACCAACACCGGAAACGTGTCCCTCGGGGCCAACACGGTCTCGCAGGTCAAGGGCATCTTCGGCATCCCGCTCTCGGGGCCGACCGACCAGGAGATCTCGGAGATGCTGCCCGGGAGTTCCCGCACCGTGACGCTCACCGTCAGCGGTGTCGGCGCCTGGGTCTACCTCAACCCGCACGTCTCCCTCGCCGCCACCGTCGACGCCGACGCACTCAACGCCGGCGCCCTGCCCACCGCCGAACGCGACACGAGCCTCGTCGTGGTCCCGTGGGCCTTCCTGATCCTCCTGGTCCTCGCCGCTGTGACCTGGCTCATCGTGCGGCTCAGCCGCATGCGCGACTCGACCCGGGCCGCGGCCTGGATCGAATACACCGAGGCGGAAGCGCGCCGCAAGGCGCGCGAAGAGGCCCTCGTGAGCGCCGGCGCAGACGCCCCCGCCGGTCACAACCCCACACCGTAACCACCGCACCGAAGCACGTCTCGCTCCACTGCCCTGCAGCTTCACCCAGGCACCGCAGCTCCACCGCACCAGGAATCATCGGGGAAGAACATGCCCACACCACCTGTCCGTTCGATGATCGTCAGGGGCGCCCTGGTCGCCCTCCTCGCGCTGGGGGGAACGGCCGTGATGGCCGCCGGCGCGCAGGCCGATGACAACGGGGTCGTCGCCCTGACGGTCAGCGTCGCGGACCAGCTGCCCACCGGCCCCGTCGAGATCCACTGCACGCTCCCGGTCGGCGCCCGGGCGGATTCCTCGCCGGTGTTCATCACTATCCACGGCCTGAAGCCGTTCTCGCACGTGGAGGTCTGGGTGCACTCCACGCCCGTGCTGTTGGTGAGCGGCACGGCGGATGCCGCCGGCGACTTCTCCGGCAGCGGCACTCTTCCGGGCAACCTCGAGGCGGGTGGGCACACCATCGAGGTGGTGGGTGTGACGGGCGCCGGCGACCCGTTCAGTCAGGTGGCGGCATCCTTCGCCATCACCGACGCAGGCACGATCGGGTCGGCCACGACCGGCGACGCCAACGGCGTGCTGAGCCTGGTTGTGCCGTCGGCGGCCGTTGCGACCTTCAACGCCCCGGTGCTGGTCTCGAACCGGTCGACGACCACCGGTGTGCTGGGCAGCTTCGCGGTCAGCGACGCCCGGGTGCTCACTCGGGAGGGCTGGACCGTCTCGGCCGACGTCGCCGACTTCGTCAACGCCGCGGACGGCAGCGCTATCGGCAAGACGCAGCTCGGCCTCGCGCCGCAGCTCGTCAGCACCGAGGCGACGGGCGTCAGCCTGTTCGCCGCCCAGTCGGCAGGCACCGCGAGCTACCCGATGAACCTCGCCGCGGCTGCCCCGGCGAACCCGGTGGGCACGACCGTGCTCAATGCCGATCTCACCTTCGTCTCGCCGCCCGAGAAATCGGTCGGCACCTACCGGTCCACCCTGTCCCTCACCCTCGTCTCCCAGTAACCGGCCGGGCGTCGGCTCGGTCCGTCAAGCTCGCGCGGCTCGGAATGAGCGAGGCTCGGTTTCCCGCTTCGTTTCCCTCTCGTTTGCCCGCCCGTCAGCTCGCCGAAACCTCGAATGGACTAACTTGACTGTGCTCACATCCGCTCACGCGCGCCTGATTCTGGTCGTGGTCCTCATCGCGTTCGCGCCGGTGGCGGGCCTGGCCGGTCTCGCCACGAGCGCGCAGGCGGCGACGGACGACCCGAAGGGCGTGGGTATCAGCGTCGGCGTCGTCGGACCGTCGAGCCGGGCGACGACGACCCCGGCCGTCACGGCCCCCGTGAAGTTCCCGGCCGTGCCCGCAGTGACCCAGACGACGATCAAGGACACCGCCGCCGCCGCGACGGCGCTCGGTGCGAATCCCACGAAGATCGCCGGTGTCTTCTACGTGAGCGGCCTCACGACGCACACCGATTCCGAGGCCGGGCCGGGCGGCGGCACCCTGGTCCTCGACTTCACGATGCGCAACATCACGGATGCCCCGATCACCTCGAGCCTGCGCTTCTGGCTCGACAACGCGGTCGACCTCCCCGTCGCCATCGTCGACAAGGTCAGCATCGACGGCCTCGCCCCCAACGAGACCCGCACCGTCTCGGCCACCATCCCGGACGTCGGCCAGTGGGCCTGGTTCAAGGGTCACGTCACCATGACGCCGCCCGCGGACATCGGGGGCACGGCGCTCTCACCCGTCACCCGGGACTCGTTCACCCTCATCCCGCCATACTTCGCCCTGATCGTCCTTGCGATCGCCGGCATCCTGTCCCTGATCCTGCGCTACGTGCTCCTCCTGTCGCGAACCGCTCCCGAACCCGTGGAAGAGGTGGCGTCATGACGACAGCCCGGCTGCCCCGTCGCCCGAAACTTCCGACCGCACCCAAGCCGCCGAAGATGCCACGGGGCTGGGTCCCGCCCGTAGCGAACGCCGCCGCGGCACCCACGCTGCAACCCGGTGCGGAGAAGGTGCCCGGCCCCCGGGACTGGTCACCGACCGACGAAGGCTCCGCCATCGCCGGTGGAGGCGGACTGCCCGGCACGCCGCCGAAGCGCGGGCGCCAGGGCAAGCCGCCCAGGCCGCCGAAGATCCCGACGCCGCCCCGGCGCAGCCCGGTTCCGCCGCGCCCTCCGGTCATCCTCACCCAGCGTGACCAGGTCATCCGTTCGGCGCTCGCGATCGTCGCCATCCTCATCTTCGGTTTCCTCGCCAATCTGACGGTGCTCGGGCAGCTGCAGCACATCGTGTCCCAGCAACAACTGACGAACACGTTCCGATACGAGCTGTCCCAGGGCACCGCGCCGGTGAGCGAGGGCACCGTCGACAAGGTGCTGCTCACGGCCGGGACCCCCGTCGCGGTCCTCGACATCCCCTCGATCGACGTGCACGAGATCGTGGTCGAGGGCACCGATTCCGGAACCCTGCGCACCGGACCCGGCCACCGCCGCGACACCCCGCTCCCCGGCCAGTCCGGCATCAGCGTGCTCATGGGCCGGGCGGCGGCGTATGGCGGACCGTTCGCCCGGCTGCAGGAGCTGCGGCCCGGCCAGCAGTTCACCGTGATCACCGGCCAGGGCGAACAGACGTTCTCCGTGCTCGGCCTGCGCTACGCCGGTGACCCGGCTCCCGCCACCCTCGGTGCGGGCAAGAGCCGGCTGATCCTCGAGAGCGCACGCGGCCCGGCCTACGTGCCGAGCGGTGTCGTGCGAGTGGATGCCGAGCTCGTCTCCGAGACGAAGCCGGCCGGCAAGCGGCAGACGACCTTCGCGACCCTGCCCCTGCAGGACAAGGAACTGGCCACCGACACCACCACGGTCTGGGCCCTCGTCTTCGCCCTGCAGTTCCTGCTGGTCATCGAACTCGCCGCCGTCTGGGCGTTCCGTCGGGTCGGCCTCCGCAAGACCTGGATCGTCTTCCTTCCGGTCGTCACCGTCGGGGGGCTCTTCGTGGCCGACCAGCTGGTGCGCCTCCTCCCGAACCTGCTGTAGTCCCGAACCTGCCGTAGTCCCGAAACTGCTGTAGAACAACGAAACGAGTGGTCATGACCGATCCAGTGCAGAACGACGAGCTCACGCAGGTGCTGCCGAAGGTGTTGGCGTCCGGCCAGCGCGGCCGGAAGGCCCGCCAGCCCGACCGCGCCGACGTGCAACCGAAGCCGTTCCGGGTCGGCGCCTTCACCGCGCCGTGGAAAAAGCGTCCCTCGAGCCTCGACCAGGTCGTCGCAGCGAGCTTCGCCCCGCCCGCGCGCGAGATCGCACCACTCGCAACCCTCGAGGGCCGCAACGTCTCCGCGTGGTTCGGCGAACGCCAGGTGCTCGACCGGGTCAACCTGACCATGCCCGCGGGGATCATCACCTCGCTGATCGGCCCGTCCGGTTGCGGCAAGTCCACGTTCCTGCGCATCCTGAACCGGATGCACGAACTCGTGCCGTCCGCGAGCCTCGCCGGCGAGGTGCTCCTCGACGGAGAGGACATCTACGACCCCGAACGCAAGCTCGTCGACGCCCGCAAGAGCATCGGCATGGTGTTCCAGAAGCCCAACCCGTTCCCGGCCATGTCGATCTACGACAACGTCATCGCCGGGCTCACCCTCACCGGCAAGCGCGCCTCCAACGACGAGAAGGACTTCCTCGTCGAGAGCTGCCTGACCAAGGCCGGGCTCTGGAAAGAGGTGCGCGACCGGCTGCGCGCCCCCGGTTCCGGCCTCTCCGGCGGACAGCAGCAGCGACTGTGCATCGCCAGGTCGCTCGCGGTGACCCCGCGCATCCTCTTGATGGACGAACCGTGCTCGGCCCTCGACCCGACCTCGACGCGGGTGATCGAGGAGACCATGCTCGAACTCGCGCACGAGGTCACGATCGTGATCGTGACGCACAACATGCAGCAGGCCCAGCGGGTCTCACAGAACTGCGCGTTCTTCCTCGCCGCGCAGGGCACGCCCGGCGGCATCGTGGAGCACGGGCCGACCGACGCGATGTTCGGCAACCCGATCGACAGCCGCACCGCCGACTACGTCAACGGTCGTTTCGGCTAACCCCGTCTCTAACGAATTCGACGGACTTTTTGGGTTTCTGGCGCGTTAGCGGGCAGATAAATCGGTTCAGAAGACAAAAACTCCGTCGAATTGGTTCGGGCGTCGGGAGAGAGTCGGCTTCGAGGGATTCCCAAAGCATAGATAAACGTCTATACTTTGAGGACATCGAGAGTTAGGAATCCCCGTGTCTGAGAAGCCCACCGTCCTGTTCGTCTGTATCCACAATGCCGGTCGCTCGCAGATGGCTGCCGGCTACATGCGCGCCCTCTCCGGCGGCGCGGTCGAGGTGCGCTCGGGGGGGTCCGAGCCCGGAGACCAGATCAACCCGATGGCCATTGCCGCAATGAAGGAGGAGGGCATCGACATCTCCCAGGCCGTGCCCCAGCTGATGACCACCGAGCAGGTGCGCGAGTCGGACGTCGTCATCACCATGGGCTGCGGCGACGTCTGCCCGATCTTCCCCGGCAAGCGCTACGAGGACTGGGAGCTCGTCGACCCCAAGGGCAAGAGCATCGACGAGGTGCGCCCGATCCGCGACGACATCAAGGCCCGTATCCAGGCCCTCCTCGCCGAGCTCCTCCCCGCCGCGCTCTAGTTCGACCACAGGGCGGATGCCGCCCCTGGGCCTGACCTTCGGGCCAGGGAAGGTCAGACGGCCGGCTGGAGGCTGGGCGCTTCGAGTTCGGTCAGCGCGGCCAGCCTATCCTGCCCGATGGGCTCCTCGGGCAGGAGGGGAACGATCGCGATCCGGTCCGCGATCCGGCGCACCCGGTCGATCTGTTCGACCTCGTGCGCCGCGCGGGCGCGCAGGAACGGTGACGTGGGGTGGGCCGCGGCCAGGGAAGCGTTGACCACCCACGCCCACGGCCGGATCCCGGCCCGCTCGAGGTCCTCCCGCAAGCCTTCGGCCTCGAGGACCGGGGTCGTCTCGGCGAGGGTCACAAGCACGACCTTGGTCAGCGCCGGGTCCTGCAGGCGCATCAGCGGTGTCGTGAACGGAAGCGAGTCGCCGATCTGCCGCGCCATTTCGCGGTGATAGGACCCGGTCGCATCCAGCAGGAGCAGCGTGTGCCCGGTCGGCGCGGTGTCGACGACGACGAATCTGCGGCGGGACTCGTGAACGACCCGGGAGAACTGCTGGAAGACGGCGACTTCCTCGGTGCAGGGGGAGAGGAGGTCCTCGGCGAGTGCCGCACGGCCCTCCGCGTCCAGGGCCTTGCCCTTGGTCGCCATCACGTGGTCGCGATACGTCTGTACGGCTTCGACCGGATCGATGCGGGACACCTCGAGACCGGGCACGCTGCCGTGCAGGGTCTCGGTGAGGTGCGCGGCCGGGTCGGTGGTGGTGAGGTGCACGGCGTGGCCGCGCTCGGCGAGAGCGACCGCGATGGCCGCGGCGATCGTGGTCTTGCCGACCCCGCCCTTGCCCATGCAGAGCACCAGGCCGTGGTCATCGCGTTCGATCGCGTCGACGAGGGCAGCGAGTGGCGCGTCGACGACGTCCCCGGGTTCCGTCGTCTCGCCGATCGCGCCGATCGCGCCGATCGCGCCGGGTTCGCCCGTGTCGGTGCTCGCCGCGAAGAGCGACTTCAATGCCGGGATCCCGACCATGTTGGCGGCCCTGAGTTCGAGCACGTCGAGCGGGAGGCCGGAGATCGCGGCGGGGAGGTCGGCGAGGGCGGCGCGCTCGCGGGCCCGGACGGCCCGGGTGAGGTCCTCCTCGCCTGCGGCCTCCGGCAGTACGCCGTTGACCACGACGAATCCTCCGTCGATCCCGATCTGGTTCAGCTCCCGGTAGGTGCGTTCGATTTCGGCGAGTGAGGATGTCTGGGCGCGGGCCACGAGGACCAGGCGCGTGCGCGCTGGGTCGGTGAGGACCCCGACGGCGGCGGCGTACATCGACCGATGCTTGTCGAGCCCGGAGAGCGGGCCGAGGCAGGACGGGTCGCCCTTGCCGGCCTCGAGGAATTCGGTCCAGGATCCCGGCAACTGCAGCAGGCGGATGGTGTGCCCGGTCGGGGCCGTGTCGAAGACGACGTGGTCGTACTGTCCGGAGACGGACTCGTCGGCAAGCAGGCTGGTGAACTCGTCGAACGAGGCGATCTCGGTCGTGCAGGAGCCGGACAGGCCCTCGATGATGCCGGCGAGTTCGTCCTCGGGCAACAGGCCGCGCACGGGCGCGACGATGCGCTCGCGGTAGGCGGCTGCGGCCTCTTCCGGATCGATCTCAAGCGCGGAGAGGCCGGGGACGTTCACGAGGGGGGTGACCGTGTTACCGATCCGCACCCCGAAGACCTGGCCCACGTTCGAGGCCGGGTCGGTGCTGACCAGAAGCACGCGCTTGCCGCGACCGACGAGGTCGAGGGCGGTCGCGCAGGCGACCGAGGTCTTGCCGACCCCGCCCTTGCCGGTGAAGAACAGGAAGCGGGGCGGGTCTTCGAGGAATCTCATCGGGACGGCTTAGCAGCAGCCCGAGACGCCGCCGCAGCATCCGCCTGATTTCTCGGTCTGACCGCGCTCGGTCAGCCCCAGCTCGGTGCGGACGGGTGCGACCGGTGCCGGGTCGCCGAGGCCGGCGAAGGCGAGCAGGTCGTCGCGGCTCGGATAGGCCCCCGTGGCGACGGTGACGCCGTCGACGACGGTCAGGGGGAGGCCTTTCGAGCCGACGGTGCGCATGAAGCCGAGGACCGTCTCGTCGGTGGTGAAGGCGGTCGGGTCGGTCGCGAGGTTGTGGCGCTCGATGTCCGCGCCGAGGTCCTTCAGGCGGCGCACATCGGCCGCGACGGTGACGAGGGAGGCGTCGGAGTCGGGTCCGCACACGCCGGACTCGCAACACAGGGCCGGCTCGTAGATTCGAATGGCAGTCATGGGGTTCCTTGTCTCGCTATATCGATTTGTATCGATACTCCAGTATGAATCTCTATATCGATCTATGTCAATACGTCGCTATGCTGGTGCCATGTCGACAACCACCCTGCTTCCCCTCACCGACGTCAGCGCGTGCTGCGCGCCGCTGACCCGGGAACCGATCACCGCCACGCAAGCGGCCGGACTCGCGCGGTCGCTCAAGGCCATTGCCGACCCGACCCGGCTGCGGTTGATCTCGATCGTGGCCGCGTCGGAAGGCCAGGAGGCCTGCGCCTGCGACCTGACCGAGCCGGTCGGGCTGAGCCAGTCCACGGTCTCGCACCACCTGAAGGTGCTCACGGATGCCGGCTTCCTCAGCCGTCGGCAGGTGGGCACCTGGGCCCATTTCGCCCTCGTGCCCGGCGCCTTGGACTCCGTCGCCCGACTGTTGACGACCGCATGAGTGACGCATCGCCCGCCGTCCCGCCGACCACCTGGCAGCGCCGTGCGCTCGCGGAGTTCCTCGGCAGCGCCCTGCTCAGCGCGATCGTCATCGGGTCCGGCATAGCGGCATCCGCCCTGTCGCCGGGCGACGTGGGCCTGCAGCTGCTCGAGAACGCGGCGGCGACCGCCCTGGGCCTGTATGTGCTGATCGTGGTGCTCGCACCCCTCAGCGGCGCGCACTTCAATCCGGTCGTCTCCCTCGTCGACGTCGCACTCGGATTTCGCCCCTGGCGCGACCTCGCGAGCTACCTGCCCGCCCAGGTCGCCGGCTGTGTCGCCGGAGCTGTGCTCGCGAACTCCATGTTCGGGCTGCCGGCGGTCGCACTCAGCGGCACAGATCGCCTGACGGGACCGCACCTGCTCGCCGAGGTCGTCGCGACGGCCGGTCTGGTGCTCGTGATCTTCGCCCTCGCCCGCTCCGGCCGTGGCCAGTTCGCCCCCGCCGCCGTGGCCGCCTACATCGGCTCCGCCTACTTCTTCACGAGTTCCACGAGCTTTGCCAACCCCGCCATCGCCATCGGGCGGATGTTCACGGACACCTTCGCGGGCATCGCCCCCGGATCCGTGCCCGGCTACGTGGGCGCCCAACTCCTCGGCGGCATCCTCGGGCTGGCGCTCGTGCGCGTGCTCTATCCGCACCAGGGAACCACGGCGGCCGTCCGCTCGGACGTCGTCGCAGCATCCGCCACCGGGCGGGTATCAGAACGGGAGGCATGACCATGGATGACAGGGTCGACATGACGCAGAAGGCCGACATCACCGAGCTCGTCCGGGAGCGCTACGCCGCGGCGGCACTCCAGCTCACGGACGTGTCCGCTGCGTCGGGCTCCTGCTGCGTGCCCACCGATCTCGGCAACGGCGACGTGTTCGGGTCGATCCTCTACACCGGAGGCGAAAGCACCGAGATCCCCGAAGAGGCGCTGCTGGCGAGCCTCGGCTGCGGCAACCCGACGACCGTCGCCGACCTGCGCCCCGGCGAAACCGTGCTCGACCTCGGCTCGGGAGGCGGCATCGACGTGCTCCTCTCCGCGCGCCGGGTCGGCCCCACCGGCTTCGCATACGGCCTCGACATGACCGACGAGATGCTCGCCCTCGCGAGGGCCAACGCGAGCAAGGCCGGCGCCACGAACGTCGAATTCGTCAAGGGCCGGATCGAGGACATCCCGCTGCCCGACGCCTCGATCGACGTCATCATCTCCAACTGCGTGATCAACCTCTCCGCCGACAAGGCCGCCGTCATCTCCGAAATGAATCGCGTCCTGAAGCCCGGCGGCCGTCTCGGCATCTCCGACGTGGTCGCCGAGGACCACCTGAGTGAGCAGGACCGCATCGAGCGCGGCAGCTTCGCCGGCTGCATCGCGGGGGCACTCTCCCGGCAGGAGTACTTCGACGCCCTGACGTCCGCCGGATTCACCGACATCAGCGTCGAGTACACCCACGAGGTTGCGTCCGAAATGCACGGTGCCATCGTCAAGGCGGTCAAGCCCGTGGCTTGACCGCGTGTGACGCGGGTCGGGAGTGGCCCGGGCGTACACTGTCGGGCATGAATGCCGTGGATTTTTCCGAGGTTGAACGCAAATACGACGTCGACGCGGCATCCGTTCTGCCCCCGCTCCAGGACCTGCCCGGTGTGACCTGGGTGGATGCCCCCGTCGAGCACTCCCTCGACGCCGTCTATTTCGACACGGCCGACCTCACCCTCGCGGCGCACCGGATCACGCTGCGGCGCCGCACCGGCGGTGACGACGCCGGCTGGCACCTGAAGCTCCCGTCCGGGGTCGACGGCCGCGGCCCCGACGAGCGCCGCGAGGTGCACGAGCCGCTCGGCAGCGACCCCGAGCTCGTGCCCGCCGGACTCCAGGATCGGGTACGCGTGCTCGTGCGCGACGGGGTGCTCGGGCCCGTCGTGCGGCTGCGCAATCACCGGATCGTGCACGTGCTGCGCGGCGAGACCGGTGCCGTGCTCGCCGAGGTCTGCGACGACAGCGTGCAGGCCGACCGTCTCGCCCCCGACCCGCTGCGCCAGGAGTGGCGGGAATGGGAGATCGAACTCGTCGAGGGAACCCCCGAGTTGCTCGACGCCGTTGCCGACGTCTTCTTCGCCGGGGGAGTCCGTCGGGCAGGCTACCCCTCGAAGCTCGGCCGCGCCCTCGGCGACCGCATCCCCGCAGACCCGCCTGCCCCACCGGCCCCGCCGAGCAAGTCGAGCACGACGGGGGCACTGCTGCTCGCCTACCTCGACGCCCAGATGCGGGTGCTCGTCCGCCAGGACCCGCTCGTGCGGCGCGACGACGCCGAGGCCGTGCACCAGATGCGGGTCGCGACCCGGCGGATGCGCTCGGTGCTGGCCACCTATCGCGACCTGCTCCCGAACGGGCTGGCCAACACCCTCGGGGACGAACTCCAGTGGATCGCCCGGGTGCTCGGCGCCGCCCGCGACAACGAGGTGCTGCACCACAACCTCGCCCGGTCGTTGTCCTCCGAACCGGCGAAGCTCGTGGTCGGGCACGTCAAGCAACGCCTGGACACACACTTCGCGGCCGACCTCGCCGCGGCGCAGACCGCCGCGGAAACCGTCCTCGACAGTCCGCGCTACTTCCGGCTGCTCGACGCGCTCGACGCCGTCATTGCCGAACCGCCGTTCACCGCGCTCGCGAAGAAACCGGCGCGGACCGTGGTCCCTGGACTCGTCAAGCGTGACGGCGGCCGCCTGCGCAAGGCCGTTCGCGCTGCTCGCGTCGTGCCGCAAGGCCCCGACCACGACGCCGCGCTGCACGAGGTCCGCAAGATCGCCAAGCGCCTGCGGTACACGACGGAATCAGCGCTCGTCCTGCGTCCCAAGCGCGCCGCCAGGGTCGTCGCCGCTGCGCGCCTGGTGCAGGACATCCTCGGCGAGCACCACGACAGCGTCGTCGCGCGCGGAGTGTTGCTCACCCTCGGCATGCGCGCCTTCATCGACAACGAGAACTCGTTCACCTACGGCCGGTTGCACGCGACCGAACAGTTCCGCGGCGCACACCTCGAAAGCCGGTTCCGGTCTGCGTGGAAGAGCTTCCCCAAGTCCGCGCTCTAGCGTTGACAGGGCACGACTCCCGTCCGCAGGTTCCCGAATGGTCCGCTGAGGTGTAGCATATCGAGGTTCGCGGGGCTCGTGAACCTCGATATGCGACACTTCACGGCGAGTGCAACCTCCGTCGCGTGCAACGTCCGGCGCGCGTGCGGGGGCTCAGTCGAAGTCGAGGCTGAGCTTGCGGAGCAGGGAGGCGAGGCGCTCGCGCTCGGCGGCCGTGAGCGTCGAGAGCAGTTCCGCCTCCGCGTCGACGAGGCGCGTGATGGCGGCATCGACCCGGATCAGCCCGTCGGGGTTCATCACGACGAAGATGCCGCGGCCGTCGTTGGGGTCGGTGCGCCGGGTGACGAGGCCGCGTTCGACGAGCCGGTCGATCCGGTTGGTCATCGTCCCGCTCGAGACGAGGGTCTGCTGCAGCAGCGCCTTGGGGCTGAGCTCGTATGGTGCGCCCTCGCGGCGGAGCGCCGACAGAACGTCGAACTCCCACGATTCCAGTTCGGAGCGGGAGAACGCGGTGCGCCTGGCCCGGTCGAGGTGCTTGGCGAGGCGACCGACCCGGCTGAGCACCTGCAACGGGGCGAAATCGAGGTCCGGCCGCTCGCGCAGCCAGGCATCCACGATGCGGTCTACTTCGTCATTGCCGGGCATCGTCCTATTATCCGGGCAGCCGGGGCATCCGTTCACACGGCTTGGCCCGTCGGCACGCCCGGCTGTGCGCCGCGCCCGATACTTCTGGCAGACTTATCAGCGTTGGTCGGCTACGGTCGGCGAATTCCGCCGTGGTGTAATGGCAGCACGACAGCCTTTGGAGCTGTTAGGTCCAGGTTCGAGTCCTGGCGGCGGAGCAGTAGATCATTTCCAGTGCTGCATTCCAGTGGCGCCCGCATCCGGTCCCCCCGGCCGGCAACACAGAAGCACGAGGACACCGTGACCGATTCCCGTCTCGCCATCGTCGTCCTGGCCGCAGGCCAGGGCACCCGGATGAAATCCGCGACTCCCAAACTGTTGCACCCCCTCGCCGGGCTGCCGATCCTCAGCCACGTGCTCGCGACGGCTGCCGCGCTCAATGCGGCGCACGTCGTGACCGTCGTGCGCCACGAGCGCGACCGGCTCGTCGAGATCGTCGAGGCCGACCTGCCCGAGAGCATCGTCGTCGACCAGGACGAGGTGCCTGGAACCGGCCGCGCCGTCGAGCAGGCCATCCTGGCCCTGCCCATCGACTTCGAGGGCGACGTGCTCGTCGTCAGCGGCGACGTGCCCCTCCTGAACGCGGCGACCCTCGCGAGCTTCATCACCGCGCACCGCGAACGCGACGTCGCGGCAACCGTGCTGTCCGCCTTCCCCGACGACTCCACCGGCTACGGCCGCATCGTGCGCGACGAAGCCGGAGCCTTCGACCGAATCGTGGAGCAGAAGGACGCCAGCCCGGAAGAACGCCTGATCGGGGAGACGAACGCCGGCGTGTACGTCTTCGGTATCGTCGAACTGCGTGAGCAGCTCGCCCGCATCACCACCGAGAACGCCCAGGGCGAGAAGTACCTCACCGACGTGATCGGCCTGCTGCGCCAGTCCGGCTCCGACGTGCGTGCCGTTCCGGTAGCGGATGCCTGGCTCGTCGCCGGCATCAACGACCGGGCCCAGCTCGCCGAGTCCGCACGGCAGCTCAACGCGCTCATCGTGCGCGGCTGGCAGCTCGCCGGCGTGACGGTGCAGGACCCGGCGACGACCTGGATCGACCTCGCCGTGACGATCGCGCCCGACGTCACGATCAAGCCGGGCACCCAGATCCTCGGGGCGACGGTCATCGAGACCGGCGCCGTCGTCGGACCGGACACGACCCTGGTGGACTGCGAAATCGGCGCGAACGCCGAGGTGAAGCGCACGGACGCGACCCTCGCGGTGATCGGTGCCGGCGCATCCGTCGGCCCGTTCTCGTACCTGCGGCCCGGAACCATTCTCGGCGCAGACGGCAAGATCGGCACCTTCGTCGAGACCAAGAACGCCGTCATCGGCGAGGGCAGCAAGGTGCCGCACCTGAGCTACGTCGGCGACGCGACGGTCGGCGTGCACTCCAACATCGGGGCGGGGACGATCTTCGCGAACTACAACGGCGTGACGAAATCGCCGAGCGTCGTGGGGTCCCATGTGCGCACCGGGTCGCACAACGTCTTCGTCGCGCCCGTTAGGATTGGGGACGGGGCTTACACCGGTGCCGGAACCATCGTTCGCAAGGACGTGCCGGCCGGAGCTTTGGCTCTCACCGTGGCCCCACAACGCAATATGGACGGCTGGGTTCAGACCAACCGCCCGGGAACCGACGCGGCGGAAGCCGCGGCTAAGAGCGGAGACTAGGTGCCTGGAATCAATGCCAGCGGCGAGAAACGACTTGTATTGGTTTCGGGGCGAGCACACCCGCAACTGGCACTGGACATCGCCAAGGAGCTCGGTACCGAACTCGTGCACACCGATGCCCGCACCTTCGCGAACGGCGAGATCTACGCCCGTTTCGACGAGAGCGTGCGCGGCAGCGACACCTTCGTGATCCAGTCGCACACCAACCCGATCAATGAATGGCTGATGGAACAGCTCATCATGGTCGACGCGCTCAAGCGGGCCTCCGCCAAGCGCATCACCGTTGTTGCGCCGTTCTACCCTTACGCCCGCCAGGACAAGAAGGGCCGCGGCCGCGAGCCGGTATCGGCCCGTCTCGTCGCCGACCTGTTCAAGGTCGCCGGCGCCGACCGCATTATGTCGATCGACCTGCACGCCGCCCAGATCCAGGGCTTCTTCGACGGGCCCGTCGACCACCTCTTCGCCATGCCGGTGCTGCTCGAGCACTTCCAGGAGAAGCTCGACCCCGCAACGCTCACCGTGGTCTCGCCCGACATGGGCCGCGTCCGCGTCGCGGACATCTGGAGCGACAAGCTCGGCGCCCCGCTGGCGATCATCCACAAGCGCCGCGACCCGCTGGTCCCGAACCGAGTCTCCGTGCACGAGATCGTCGGCCAGGTCTCCGGCCGCGTCTGCCTGCTCGTCGACGACATGATCGACACCGGCCGCACCATCGTCCTCGCCGCCGAGGCACTGCGTGCCGCCGGAGCGATCGGCGTGGTCGTCGCCGCGACCCACGCGGTGTTCAGCCACCCCGCGCTCGAGCTGCTGCAGAACCCGGCGATCACCGAGGTCGTCGTCACCGACACCCTGCCGATCCCGCCGGAAAAGCGCTTCCCGACCCTGACCGTGCTGCCGATCGCCCCGCTCCTGGCCCGCGCGATCCACGAGGTCTTCGACGAGGGATCCGTCACCTCGATGTTCGAGGGCGCCGCGTAACCCACGCTGCCCCCACCGACGGATGCCCCGCTCACCCGAGCGGGGCATCCGTCATTAAGGGAGCGGTGAGCGCTACAGCACCAGGGCGATCTCGACCCGCGCCGTGCTCCCGATCTCGAGGCCCTCGGCCACGCGGATGCTCTTCTTCACCGGAAGCAGGAGCTGGCCGCTCGCGCTCGAATAGAACAAGGATGTCGGCCAGCGCGAGTCGTCGATCCGCGCCAGTATCCGTACCGAGCCGAAGGCGTTGCGCTGCCCGGCTGTGAGCTCGCGGATGACCTCGGACTCGTCGACCGGCACGGACACGAAGATCCAGGCGCCCGCACCCTCGTACTCCCACAGGGGCGCCGTGAAGATGAAGCGGGGGCCGGCTAGACCCGGGGATCGGGTGGCCACGGATGCCTACGCCGGCACGACCGAAGGTCCGAACCCCGGCGCGCGGGGGATCAGGCCGAGCGCGATCACCCAGGTCTCCCGCTCGTGCACGTCGATCGCGTAACACTGCCAGCCGAACCCGCCGGGGCCGGCCAGGTCGAAGCGCGCCGTGGAGCCCTCCGCAAGCGGATAGTAGTGGGCGACCGCGACGGAGCACGCGCTCGCGGCGGTGACGGATGCGATCTGGAGCGACGTGAGGATCCCCGGCACGATCAGTGCCACGAGCCCGAGCAGCACGGCGAGGCGCATGACGAGCAGCATCCGCCTGCTGCGCAGCGGACGTGCAGCATCGTGCGGCTCATACCCGGCGAGCTCCGGGTGCTCGTGCTGCTCGCTGCCGTCGTCGTCGTTCATCGTGGGCTCCAGTATCGCAAATTGCGCGCCCATTCTCCGCGAGAGCGTAAAAAGTGCCCAATACCGCAGCGGCAAGGGGCACTTTTTACGCTCTCGCGGCAGAGAGGCGGATGCTGTGACTAGTGGGTGGAGGCCTCTGTCGCGATTTCGGTGCGGTCGCCCGACCACAGGGTGTGGAAAACGCCGGGCTTGTCGACGCGCTTGTAGGTGTGCGCTCCGAAGAAGTCGCGCTGGCCCTGCACGAGGGCGGCGGGCAGGCGCTCGGCGGCGAGCGAGTCGAAGTAGCTGAGAGCCGAGGCGAATCCGGGAACCGGGATTCCGGAGAGCGCAGCCGTCGAGACGACACGGCGCCAGGCCGACTCGCCGGCGGCGACGGCCGCGGCGAAGAACGGGTCGACGAGCAGGGTCGGGATCGACGGGTCGTTCGCGTAGGCATCCACGATGCGGTTCAGGAACTGGGCGCGGATGATGCAGCCGCCGCGCCAGATCGTGGCGACGGCGCCCTTGTCGATGCTCCAGTTGTACTTGGCGGCACCGGCGATGATCTCGTCGAAGCCCTGCGCGTATGCGACAACCTTCGACGCGTAGAGCGCCTGGCGCACGTCGTCGACGAAGGTGTGGCCGACCACGGCGATCTCGGGGCGGGCGCTGATCGAGGCGCGCACCGGTTCACGCTGCTCGGGGTGGCTCGACACGGCGCGGGCGAACACGGCCTCCGCGATCCCGGCGACGGGCACGCCGAGGTCGAGCGCGTTCTGCACGGTCCAGACGCCGGTTCCCTTGGAGCCGGCCTCGTCGAGGACGATGTCGATGAACGGCAGTCCGGTCTCGGCGTCGACCTGGCGGAGCACCTCCGCGGTGATCTCGATGAGGTAGCTCTCGAGGTCGCCCTTGTTCCACTCGGTGAACACGTCGGCGATGGCCGCGGGGGAGTGGCCGGTCACATGGCGGAGCAGGTCGTAGGCCTCGGCGATGAGCTGCATGTCGGCGTATTCGATGCCGTTGTGCACCATCTTGACGAAGTGGCCCGCGCCGTCCGTGCCGATGTGGGTGACGCACGGCACGCCGTCGACGACGGCGGCGATCGACTCGAGGATCGGGCCGAGGGTCTCGTAGGCCAGCGCTGAGCCGCCGGGCATGATGCTCGGGCCCTTGAGGGCGCCCTCTTCGCCGCCGGAGATGCCGGCGCCGACGAAGTTGATGCCGGTCGCGCTGATCGCCTTTTCGCGGCGGATGGTGTCGTGGAAGTCCGCGTTGCCGCCGTCGACGATGATGTCGCCCGGCTCGAACAGCTCGGCGAGCTGGCTGATGACCGCGTCCGTGCCCTTGCCGGCCTGAACCATGATGATGGCGGTGCGCGGGCGGCTCAGCGACGCGACGAAGTCTTCGATGGTCTCCGAGGCGACGAAGCCGGCCTCGGGGTGTTCCGTCATCAGGGTCTCGGTGCGCACGTACGAGCGGTTGTAGACCGCGACGGTGTTCCCCTCCCGGCTGGCGAGGTTGCGGGCGAGGTTCGAGCCCATCACCGCCAGTCCGACGACGCCAATATTTGCCTGTGCTGCACCGGTTACGGTCACGTTCGCTCCTTCAAAATGGTTGGTCTAGAACCACGTTCAAGGTTAGTCGGTCGGGCTGGACGCCTGCCCGACGGGGGCGGGCGGATGCTGGTGCGCGGTTCCCGCACACTCCGCTAGACTTAGCAGTTGAACTTCGGCGAGGGCTGCCAGGCGTGTCACTCGCGCTCGGCATCCGTTATCGACGCGGCGAAATGCTTCACGGCCTTTCCTCACGCGACACGCGTTCGAGTTGAACCAGTACCCATACGCGCGGCCATCGGCTGCGCAACTGATCTGGGCCGTAGAGGCCTGACAAGGAGACACATCATGGCTGAGGCCAAGGACAAAAAGGTCATCGACAACAAGATCGATGCAGACCTGCGCACCAAGTTCGGCAAGGGTGCGGCCCGCAAGCTGCGCGTGCTCGGCAAGATCCCGGCCGTCATCTACGGCCACGGCACCGACCCGGTGCACGTTGCACTTCCGTCCCACCAGATCGGCCTGATCCTGCGTCGCGCGAACGCGGTGCTCGAGCTCGAGGTCAACGGCGAGACCCACCTGACCCTCGTCAAGGACGTCCAGAAGGACCCGGTCCGCCAGATCATCGAACACCTCGACCTCATCGTCATCCGCAAGGGTGAAAAGGTCCAGGTTGACGTCGCCGTGCACCTGACCGGTGAGATCGTCGCCGGAAACGTCATCGACCTGGACATCAAGAGCCTGCTGCTCGAGGTCGAAGCGACCAACATCCCGCAGAACATCGTCGTCAACGTCGATGGCCTCGACGAGGGCGCCCAGATCAAGGCCGGCGAGATCGTCCTTCCCGACGGTGCCGTGCTCATCTCCGACGCAGACGCCGTCGTCATCAGCGTGCACCTGCCCGAGGCCGAGGAAGAGGAAGAGGCCGTCGCCGACGCCGACGCCGAGGCCGTTGTCGAGGAAGCCCCCGCCGAGTAGTATCCGCTTCACGCTTTCTGCCTGATCTCGTCGAACAAGGAGGATTTCCCTGGACGAGAATCTCTGGCTCGTAGTCGGGCTCGGCAACCCCGGGCCCGACTACGCCGGAAACCGCCACAACGTCGGCCACATGGTGACCGCCGTGCTCGCCGACCGACTGTCGGCGAATTTCAAGACCCACAAGACCAACGCGACGGTCGCCTCCGGGCGCAGTTTCCCCGGCGGTCCCGGGCTCGTGCTCGCGACCCCGAACACGTACATGAACGTGTCCGGCGGTCCCGTCTCCGCCCTGCTGCGGTTCTACAAACTCGAACCTGAGCGCCTGATCGTCGTGCACGACGAGCTCGACCTGCCGTTCGACACGCTCAAAATCAAGGTCGGCGGCGGCCACGGTGGTCACAACGGGCTCCGCGACATCATCGCGGCCGTCGGCACCAAGGAATTCGTCCGCATCCGCCTCGGTCTGGGTCGCCCGCCCGGCCGCCAGGCGCCGGCCGACTTCGTGCTGCACGATTTTTCGAAGGTCGAGCGCGAGACCCTGCCGAACCTGCTCGAAGACGCAGCGGATGCGATCCAGCTGATCGCCGCTGAGGGCGTCACCGCCGCCCAGCAGAAGTTCCACGCGCCCTGATCATCCCGGAAAGGCGATGGTCGGCGGTGCTGCGTAGAATTACCGGGTGACCCTCCACGGCGTAATTGCCACACTTTCGCGCGCCTCCACGTTCGACCGAGCCCTCGCGTGCGCGGGCCGCGACGCCGACTTCTCGCTCACGGAAGGCCTCAGGGCGCCCGTGCTCGCCGCGCTCCTCGAACAGCGCGCCCGTCTCGGCAAGGCCCCAGCCCTGCTGGTCATCACCGCCACCGGGCGCGAGTCCGAGTACCTGCACGACAACCTCGACTGCTTCACCGAAGACGCCGAGATCATCGGCTTCCCTGCCTGGGAGACCCTCCCGCACGAACGCCTGAGCCCGAGCGCCGAGATCGTCGGCAAGCGGCTCTTCGCGCTGCGGCGGATGCGGGAGTGGGAAGAGACCGACCCGGCCGTTCGCCGCCCGCTGATCGTGATCGCATCCGTGCGCGCGGCCCTGCAGCCCGTAGCGGACAACCTCACCGACTTCGCGCCGATCGTGCTCACCGCCGGCGCCCGCGGCAACGACCTGAGCGCGATCGCCGTGCAGCTCGTCGAACTCGCGTACACCCGCGTCGACATGGTCACCCGCCGCGGCGAGTTCGCCGTGCGCGGCGGCATCCTCGACGTGTTCCCGTCCGTCGCCCCGCACCCGTCCCGGGTCGAGTTCTTCGGCGACGAGGTCGAGCAGATCCGCGCCTTCTCCGTCGCCGACCAGCGCTCCCTGCCCGAACCGGTCGCCTCGGTGAGCCTGCCGCCGAGCCGCGAACTGCTGCTGAGCCCCGCCGTGCGACAGCGCGCCCGCGAGATGCAGCATGAGTTCCCGAGCCTCGCCGGCCTCCTCGCCAAGATCGCCGAGGGCATCCCGGTCGAGGGCATGGAAAGCCTCGCGCCCGCCCTCGTCGACCGGCTCGTGCCGATCACGCACTACCTTCCCGCTGAGGCCGCCGTCGCCGTGGTCTCGCCCGAACGCGTCGCCAGCCGCGCGATCAGCCTCGCCGAGACCAACCGGGAGTTCCTCGGCGCCGCCTGGAGCGCCGCGACCGCGGGTGCAGACGCGCCGATCGACCTCGAATCCGGCGACTTCCTCACCCTCGGCCGGCTACGCGAATCGGTCACGCACACCGCCCCCGGCGCGCCGGCCTCCGCCCACGTCTGGTGGACCTTCAGCTCCTTCCAGGCCGCCCCGACGGATGCCCCTGTGCTGCCCGAGCACCGAGAAATCGACGAGCTCCTCACCATCCGGGTCGAGGGCGAGGCGGTCCCGAGCTTCCAGGGCAGCGTCGAGGGCGCCATCGGCCACCTCAGCGGCCGGCTCAAGGACGGCTGGACCGTCGGCGTGCTCGCCCAGGGCGCCGGGCTCGTCGAACGCGCAGCCGCCGTGCTCGCCGAGCACGAACTCCCCGCCCGGATCGTGACCGAATGGCCGTCGGAACCGGAACCCGGCATCGCCTACCTGCTGAAGGCATCCGTCGACCACGGTTTCGAACTCGCCGAGACGAAACTGAGCCTCGTCAGCGAGTCCGAGTTCTACGGCCGCACGGTCGGCTACGACGCCCGCCAGGTGAAGAAGCTCGCGAGCCGGCGCAAGAACGTCGTCGACCCGCTGCAGCTCAAGGCCGGCGACCACGTCGTGCACCAGACCCACGGCATCGGCCGGTTCGTCGAACTGACCCAGCGCGAGGTGTCGAGCGGAGGCCGCAACCCGGTCAAGACCAAGCGCGAGTACCTCGTGCTCGAGTACGCGCCATCCAAGCGCGGGCACCCCGGCGACAAGCTCTTCGTGCCCACCGACCAGCTCGACCTCGTCAGCAGGTACATCGGCGGCGAGGCTCCCGCGCTCAGCAAGATGGGCGGCAGCGACTGGTCGAGCGCGAAGTCGAAGGCCCGGCACGCGGTGCGGGACATCGCCGTCGAGCTCGTCAAGCTCTACTCGGCACGGATGGCGAGCAAGGGCCACGCCTTCGGGCCGGACACCCCCTGGCAGCGCGAGCTCGAGGAGGCATTCCCATTCGCGGAGACCCCCGACCAGCTCACCACCATCGACGAGGTCAAGGCCGACATGGAACGGCCCATCCCGATGGACCGGCTGCTTTCCGGCGACGTCGGCTTCGGCAAGACCGAGGTCGCCGTGCGCGCCGCCTTCAAAGCGATCCAGGACGGCAAGCAGGTCGCGATCCTGGTGCCGACGACCCTCCTCGTCCGCCAGCACATGGAGACCTTCCAGGAGCGTTTCGCCGGTTTCCCCGTGCACATCCGTGCCCTGAGCCGCTTCCAGACCGAAAAGGAATCGCGGGAGACCGTCGCCGGCATCCTCGACGGCACCGTCGACCTCGTGATCGGCACCCACCGGCTCCTGACCGGGTCGATCATCTTCAAGGACCTCGGGCTCGTCATCATCGACGAGGAGCAGCGGTTCGGCGTCGAGCACAAGGACGCCCTCAAGAAGCTCAAGACCAACGTCGACATCCTCGCGATGAGCGCGACGCCGATCCCGCGCACGCTCGAAATGGCGGTCACGGGCATCCGCGAGATGTCGACCCTCGCCACTCCGCCCGAGGACCGGCACCCGATCCTCACGTTCGTGGGGCCCTACTCCGACCGTCAGGTCGCCGCCGCGATCCGGCGCGAGCTGCTTCGCGAGGGCCAGATCTTCGTCGTGCACAACCGGGTGTCGAGCATCAACCGGATCGCCGCGCATATCGCCGAACTCGTGCCGGAGGCACGCATCGCCGTCGCGCACGGGCAGCTGCCCGAGGCGCAGCTCGAACAGGTCGTCGTCGACTTCTGGGAGCGCAAATTCGACGTGCTCGTCTCCACGACGATCATCGAGACCGGCCTCGACATCGCCAACGCGAACACCATCATCATCGACAGGGCCGACAAGTTCGGGCTGAGCCAGCTGCATCAGCTGCGCGGCCGCGTCGGTCGTGGGCGCGAACGTGCCTACGCGTACTTCCTCTACGACGAGAACAAGCCGCTCACGGAGATCGCCCACGACCGGCTCTCCACGATCGCGGCGAACAACGAGCTCGGCGCGGGCATGCAGGTCGCCCTGAAAGACCTCGAGATCCGCGGAGCGGGCAACCTGCTCGGCGGCGAACAGGCCGGGCACATCGCCGGTGTCGGCTTCGACCTCTACCTGCGGATGATCGGCGAGGCCGTGAGCGCCTTCCGCGGCGACGTCGCGGAGGGCCAGACCGAGCTTCGACTTGAGCTGCCCGTCGACGCGCACATCCCCGAGGACTACGTCGACAGTGAGCGCCTCCGCCTCGAGGCGTACCAGAAGCTCTCCGCGGCGAGCTCCCCGACCGCGGCCAGGGACCAGATCGACCTCGTGCTCGACGAACTCACCGACCGCTACGGTGAACCCCCGCAGCCGGTGCAGAACCTGATCCTGGTCTCCCGGCTGCGCTGGCTCTCCCAGCAGGCCGGCCTGAGCGAGGTCGTCGCGATGGGCTCCAACCTGCGGGTCGCCTCGGCCGACCTCGCCGACTCGATGCAGGTGCGCCTGAAGCGGATGTACCCCGGCTCGCGGTACACCGTGGCAACCGGGGCGATCATGGT
Organism: Cryobacterium sp. 10I5; assembly: GCF_035019865.1. Classification (NCBI taxonomy): domain Bacteria; kingdom Bacillati; phylum Actinomycetota; class Actinomycetes; order Micrococcales; family Microbacteriaceae; genus Cryobacterium; species Cryobacterium sp. 10I5. The sequence goes on along the minus strand of NZ_JASJVI010000029.1, from coordinate 14,921 downwards.
GCCGATGCCGCGGATCAACGACGAACCGCTCGGCGACGCGGCCCTGATCGCCTGGGCCGGCTCCCTGCTCGGGGCGATCTTCCCCCGCCCGGTCGAAGAGCCCGCCGCGCCGGGCGCCGCAGCCCAGGGCGCTCCGACGACCACGCAGAACCCCAACCCCAGGAGGAAGTCGTGACCGACGCCAGCCCGATCGACCCCCGGATCGACACCCCGATCGACGTCCTGATCCGCACGGTCGCCCGGCTGCGCGCCCCCGACGGCTGCCCGTGGGATGCGGAGCAGACCCACGCCTCGCTCGTGCCCTACCTGCTCGAGGAAAGCCACGAGCTGATCGAGGCGATCGAGGCCGGCGGCAGGGAGGAACTCCTCGAGGAACTCGGCGACGTGCTCTACCAGGTCCTCTTCCACGCCGACCTCGCCGCGCACACCGCAGGCGAGGACTTCGACCTGCAGGACGTCGCCGCGCGCCTGACCCGGAAACTCGAGGGCCGGCATCCGCACGTCTTCGGAGACCTCGACCTCGCGACGGCCGACGACGTCGCCGCGGCCTGGGACGGCTTCAAGGCCGCCGAGAAGCCCGGCCGCACGAGCGTGCTCGACGGCATCCCACAGGGCATGCCGGCGCTCGCCCTCGCCGACAACGTGCTCGGGCGCGCCCAGAAGATCGGGCTGCTCGACGCGGACGGCGCCGACTTCCCGCTTCCGCTCGAGAGTGAGGACGAGCTCGGCCCGCTGCTGCTCGCGATCGTCTCGGCGGCGAAGGCCCGCGGCCTCGACTCCGAACGCGCCTTGCGCACGGCCGTGCGCGGGCTCCAGGACGAGATCCGTGCCGCAGAGTTCGACAACGCAGACTTCGCGGGTGCTGCGGATGCCGTCACCGACTTCTCGGATGCCGGCATCATCGGCCTCCCCTCCGAGAACGACTGAACCAGCGACAGGCCGGGCCGCCTGGCCCGACCTGAGACAATGGGTTCCATGGCAACACAGGTGACCCCGCCGCGCGGCATGCGCGACTTCCTCCCCGCTGAGAAGGCCGGCCGCGAGCACGCGCTCGGCGTGATCCGGCGCAGTTTCGCCGCCCACGGCTTCGACGAGATCGAGACCCCGGTCATGGAGGACTCCGCCCGGCTGCACTCCGGCCTCGGCGGCGACAACGAGAAGCTCGGCTTCGCGGTGCTCAAGCGCGGCCTGGCCCCTGCCGATGCCCTCGCCGCCGCGGAGTCCGGCGACCTGCTCGGCCTTGCCGACCTCGGCCTCCGCTTCGACCTCACCGTGCCGCTCGCCCGGTTCTACGCAACGCACCGCGCCGCCCTGCCGACGGTGTTCCGGGCGATCCAGATCGCCCCGGTCTGGCGGGCCGAACGCCCGCAGAAGGGCAGGTACCGCCAGTTCGTGCAGTGCGACATCGACATCATCGGCGAGGCGGGCCCGCTCGCCGAGATCGAGCTCATCACCGCGACGATGGCCGCGCTCGATGCCCTCGGCCTCGCCGGCTGCTCGGTGCGCATCAACGACCGCCGCATCCTCACCGCCCTGCTCGCATACTGGCAGGTCCCGTCGGATCTGTTCGAGCGGGCCCTGATCACGATCGACAAGCTCGACAAGATCGGCGTCGACGGCGTCGTCACCGAACTCGACGGCCTGGGCATCCCCACAGACGGCATCGCGGAGACCCTTCGCTCGATCGCCTCCGCCGGCTGGGACCTGCTCGGCTCGGCCAGCGAGCCCGATGCGTCCGCAGCACCAGCCTGGCTCGACCCGGTCGCCTACGCCGACCTGCTAGCCCTCCGCGACGCGCTCCCCGGGGCCGACCTGGTCTTCGATCCGACCCTCGTGCGCGGCATGGGCTACTACACCGGAACGATCTTCGAGATCGCGCACCCCGATCTCGGCTACTCACTCGGCGGCGGCGGGCGCTACGACGGCATGATCGGCCGGTTCCTCGGCGTCGACGTACCCGCGTGCGGCTTCTCGATCGGCTTCGAACGTATCGTCGACCTGCTCGGCGGCACCGGCGCATCCGCCGAGAACGCCGTCGTGCTCATCCACGAGAAGGACGCAGCGCCCGGCCGCCTCGTCGCCCTGAAGACCGCGCTCGTCGCGGAGGGTTTGCGCGTGCGGCTCGAACACCGCACCAAAAACCTCAAGGCCTTGCTCGGTCGTGCCGCCGAGGCGGGCTATGGGCGCTACGCCTTCGTCACCGATGAAACAGCGGATGCCGCCACGCTCGACTTCCGTCCGCTCGCGGGCTGATTCCCTCCCTCGGAGCCTCCGTCGCTAGACTGTTACCTGATTGGAACACAGTGTCGTCTTCCTGCATGTTCCCCCCAGACCAACACCCCACCCATTAGGAAATAACAGGAAACAGGAGATAGCTGTGGCTCTCATTGAGGCAGTAGTAGCGCGCGAGATTCTTGACTCCAGAGGCAACCCGACCGTCGAGGTCGAGGTATTGCTTGATGACGGCTCCGTCAGCCGTGCCGCCGTTCCGTCGGGCGCATCCACCGGTGCGTTCGAAGCTTATGAACTTCACGACGGCGACAAGTCGCGTTACCTCGGCAAGGGCGTCCTCAAGGCCGTCGACGCCGTTATCGACGAGCTCGGCCCGGCAGTCGAGGACCTCGACGCCACGGACCAGCGCATCGTCGACGCCGTCCTGATCGAAACCGATGGCACCGAGAACAAGCACCGCGTCGGCGCCAACGCCATCCTCGGCGTGAGCCTGGCCGTCGCCAAGGCCGCAGCCACCTCGGCCGGCCTGCCCCTGTTCCGCTACCTCGGTGGCCCGAACGCACACACCCTCCCGGTCCCGATGATGAACATCATCAACGGTGGCTCGCACGCCGACAACGACGTGGACATCCAGGAATTCATGGTTGTCCCGCTCGGCGCCGAGTCCTTCGCCGAAGGCCTCCGCTGGGGCACCGAGACGTACCACGCCCTGAAGGCCCTGCTCAAGTCGAAGGGCCTCTCCACCGGCCTCGGCGACGAGGGTGGATTCGCTCCGAACCTCCCGAGCAACCGTGCCGCGCTCGACCTCATCGTCGAAGCCATCACCAACGCCGGCTACACGCCCGGCAAGGACATCGGCCTGGCACTCGACTGCGCCGCATCCGAGTTCTACAAGGATGGCGTCTACCACTTCGAGGGCAAGGAACTCTCCGCCCAGGAGCTGTCCGCGTACTACGTCGACCTCGTCAAGTCCTACCCGCTCGTGTCGATCGAAGACCCGCTCGAGGAAGACGACTGGGATGGCTACGTGCACCTCACCGCCGAAATCGGCGGCCTCGTGCAGATCGTCGGAGACGACCTGTTCGTGACCAACCCGGAGCGTCTCGCCAAGGGCCTGGCCCTCGGCACGGCCAACTCCATCCTCGTCAAGGTCAACCAGATCGGTACCCTCACCGAGACGCTCGACGCCGTTGCCCTCGCGCAGCGCGCCGGCTACACGACCGTCATCTCGCACCGCTCCGGTGAGACCGAAGACACCTTCATCGCCGACCTCGCGGTCGCCGTCGATGCCGGCCAGATCAAGACCGGAGCGCCTGCCCGCTCCGAGCGCGTTGCCAAGTACAATCAGCTGCTGAGGATCGAAGAAGAGCTGGGCGAGGCCGCCGTGTACGCGGGCCGCTCTGCCTTCCCCCGTTTCAAGGCCTAGTTTCGACTGGAGCTCTCGAAGCGCGGGGTGAATCCCGCGCTTCGAGAGCTCTGTTTTTTATCCGGTGAGAACCGGCGAGGATCCCGCGAAAGGAGTTGCCATGGCCGTCAAACGCACCGAACGGCAGCCCGTCGCGCTCGGCCTCGACGAGACCCCGATGAACGGCTGGCTTCGCGGCCTGCGCCTGTCCGGGTTCTCGCTCATGATGATGGGCATCCTCATCCTCGCGGTCGTCGTGCTCGCCCCCGGCCTCCGCACCTACGGTGAGCAGCAACAGGAGATCAGCAAGCTCACCGCAGACGTCAACGCTGAGCAGACCATCGTCGACCAGCTCAAGACCGAGCGGGAACGCTGGAACGACCGCACCTATGTCACGACCCAGGCCCGTGCCCGACTGTCCTACGTGCTGCCGGGCGACGTCAGCTTCCTCGTGATCAACGACCTGCCCCTGCCGGCCGCCGCTGCCGCCGCGCCCGCCGCGACCACGGCCATTCAGAACACCGACATCGATTGGGTATCGTCCATGTTCGCTTCCGTCATGACCGCCGGCCTCGCCCCCCAGGCCACCCAGTGACCCGGCCGCCGTTCGCCCCCGTCACCGCCGACGATCTGAAGATCGTCAGCGCCCAGCTCGGCCGCCCGGCCCGCGACGCCGTGGGCATCGCCGCGCGCTGCGTGTGTGGAGCGCCCACCGTCGTTGCCACGGCTCCCCGGCTGAGCGACGGCACGCCGTTCCCCACGCTCTACTACCTGACCCACCCGGCCGCGACCGCGGCGCTCTCCTTCCTCGAGGCGACCCAGGTGATGAACGAGTTCAACCAGCTGCTCGCCGACGATGAGACCGTCCACGACCAGTACCGTCGTGCCCACGCCGGATTCCTCGCCGATCGCGCCACCCTCGGCGACGTGCCCGAAATCGCCGGCATCTCCTCCGGCGGCATGCCCGACCGGGTCAAGTGCCTGCACGCCCTCGCGGCGCACTCGCTCGCCGCGGGCCCCGGCATCAACCCGATCGGTGACCTCGCGCTCGCGCGGGCCGCCTGGACTCCAGCCGTCTGCGAGTGCCTGGACTATTCCGCGGCGGACGCGTGACCCGTTCCCTGCTGCAGCGGCGCCTCGGCGCCGCGCTCGCGGTGGCGCTGACCGTTGTATTGGGAGGCGCCTCCGTCGTCGGCGATGCCGCCCCCGCGCACGCCGACCAGGTGCGCGACCTCGAATACTGGCTCACCGACTACGGTTTCACGCAGGCCTGGGCGACGACGAAGGGCGCCGGCGTGACGGTCGCCGTGATCGACACCGGGGTGAGCACGAGCGTCCCCGAACTCGCCGGAGCCGTCGTGGGCGGCACGGATGTCTCGGGCCTGGGCTCGAGCAACGGCCAGACCCCCGTGGGCGACGGCAGCGAACACGGCACCCTCGTCGCGTCCCTGATGGCCGGCCGCGGGTCCGCCGAGGGGACCGGAGTCATCGGCGTCGCGCCGGAGGCGTCCATTCTCGCCGTGTCGGTCGCGTTCGGGAGCAGCGGCGCAAAGCTCAGCAATGACGACCAGATCGCGGCAGGCATCCGCTGGGCCGTCGACCATGGCGCAGACGTGATCAACATGTCGCTGACCCGGAACACCCTCGACTGGCCGCCGAGCTGGGACGACGCGTTCCTGTACGCGTTCAACCACGACGTCGTCGTCGTCGCCGCGGCAGGCAACCGGGGGAGTGGCACGACGGAGGTCGGCGCCCCGGCCACGATCCCCGGCGTGCTCACCGTCGGGGGTGTCGACCGAAACAAGACCGCGAGCTTCGACGCCTCGTCCCAGGGCATCACGATCGCCGTCGCCGCCCCGAGCGAACAGCTCGTCGGCGTGGTGCCGAACGGCGGGTACGTGCAGTGGAGCGGCACCAGCGCCTCCGCCCCGATCGTCTCCGGCCTCGTCGCCCTCGTTCGGGCCGCCTACCCGAAGCTGAACGCCGCCGAGGTGATGAACCGGGTCATCGCGACCGCGAACCCCAACGGCCACGTCGTCCCGAGCCCCGTCTACGGCAATGGCCTGATCGACGCGGCCGCCGCGGTCACCGCATCCGTGCCGCCGTCGACCTCTCCGACGCCGGCGGCCCTGCTGCAGGACTGGATCCACCTGCACCGGCGCATCGACACGGTTCCGACGACTGCGCCGACGGCCACACCCGTCGCCCGAGCCGTGCCGAGCAGCGACCCGCCGCTGCCGACCGACACCGCCGCAAGCCCCTGGCTGCCGACCGAGCTCACGCTCACCTATATCAGCGTTCCGCTTCTGGTTCTGTTGGGGTTTGCTATCCTAGTAACGCTGTTCGGCATCGGTGCTCTTCGGCGGCTCAAGCGAAATCGATCGAATCGGTAAGTTTTCGCATATTCCATCTTGTAGGAGGACCCTTATCGTGCCAAAAATTCTCATTGTCGGTGGCGGCTACGCGGGCTTCTACACCGCTTGGAAGCTTGAGAAGTGGCTGCGAAAAGGCGAGGCCGAGGTCACCGTGGTCGACCCCCTCCCGTACATGACCTACCAGCCCTTCCTCCCCGAGGTTGCGGCCGGCTCGATCGAAGCCCGCCACGCGGTGGTGGCGCACCGTCGTCACCTCTCGAAGACGAACGTCGTCACCGCGAAGGTCACCCACATCGACCACGCGTCGAAGACCGCGACGATCACCCCGCCGGTCGGCGAGCCGTATGAGTTCAGCTACGACATCGTCGTCGTCACCGCCGGTGCCGTCTCGCGCACCTTCCCGATCCCCGGGGTCGCCGACCAGGCACTCGGACTCAAGACCATCGAGGAAGCCGTCGCCATCCGCGACACCGTGCTCACCAACTTCGACAAGGCCTCGCTGCTTCCCGCCGGACCCGAGCGCGACCGCCTGCTCACCTTCGTCGTCATCGGCGGCGGCTTCGCCGGCATCGAGGTCTTCGCCGAGCTGCGCTCCTTCGCGACCTCGCTGCTCAAGTCCTACCCGCAGATCGGGTTCGACGACATCCAGTTCCACCTCGTCGAGGCCATGGGCCGGATCATGCCCGAGGTGTCCGTGCCGACGAGCCTCTGGGTCATCGACAACCTCGACAAGCGCGGTGCGAAGATCCACCTCAACACCCAGCTGACGAGCGCCGTCGACGGCGTCGTCGAGCTCTCCACCGGCGAGAAGTTCGAGACCGACCTGATCGTCTGGACCGCCGGCGTGATGGCGAACCCCGGTATCGTGCGCCACACCGACCTCCCCATCGAGGAACGTGGCCGCCTCCAGGTGCGCCCCGACCTCCGCGTCGGCACCGCCGACGAGATCATCGAAGACGCCTGGGGCGCCGGCGACATCACCGCGATCCCCGACCTCAGCGGCGGGGGAGTGGGCGGCTTCTGCGTGCCCAACGCCCAGCACGCGGTGCGCCAGGGCAAGCTCATGGCCAAGAACATCGTCGCCGTCCTCCGCGGCGAGGGTCCCAAGGACTACATCCACAAGAACCTCGGCGCCGTCGCCGGTCTCGGTGTCGGACAGGGTGTCTTCCAGTCCGGCAAGCTGGCCATCAAGGGCCCGCTGGCCTGGATCGCGCACCGCGGCTACCACGGCCTCGCCATGCCGAGCTGGGAGCGCAAGCTGCGCGTCGTCTGGGGCTGGGTGAACAACTTCTTCCTCGGTCGGGACATCGTGTCGCTCGCCGCCGTCGAGTCCCCGCGCGCCGTGTTCGTCGAGTTTGCGTCCCGCCCGAAGCCTGCCGCGGGTGCCGCAGCACCGGCGAAGGCTGCACCCGCCGCGGTCACGCCCCCGGCACCGGTCACCGTATCGGCCGCGGCCGCCGCCCCTGCGGCCAAGGTCACGGCGCCGCGCGCGCCCCGCAAGACGCCGGTCAAGGCTCCCGCCGCCGCACCGGCGACGACGGCAGCGGATGCCGCGACGGAGACGGCCACGCCCGTCAAGTAAACCGCTGCTCCGGCAGCACCTACGCTTGAAACGTCGGAGTCTGTCCGGACTGAGTTCCCTCAGTCCGGATGTACTCGGACGCGCCCCCGTAGCCCAATGGCAGAGGCAGACGACTTAAAATCGTCACAGTCTGGGTTCGACCCCCAGCGGGGGCACCATCATCCGTCACCGAACTTCCGCGTAATTCCGCGGAAGTTGGGCCCTCCGAGGGCTCGTTTAAGGGCTCTGGACCACTCCGTGCCCACATTTTGCCCACACTTGAAAAAGTTCTGGCCTGATCCAGGGCCACGGCAACGCCGTCCAAATCGTCATCGAACAGGTCTGCGTAGACGTCCAGCGTCATCGCGGCCGAGGCGTGGCCGAGCATCCGCTGCACCGCTTTGACGTTCGCGCCGGCCGAAACGGCCAGGCTCGCGGCGGTGTACCGGAGGTCATGCAGCGTCAGCGTCGGGAAGGCCGGGTCGGCCTGCTTGGCCCGGCGCAGCGCGTACACGAACCAGCCGTCCCGGGTCGAGGGCCGACGCTCGTGGGTGGCCCCGGCTCCGAAGAGGATCTGGTCAGAGTCCTTCCCCACGACGAGGGTCTCGAGGGGCCCGGCGAGGAAGGCAGGGAAGGGCACCGTGCGCGCCTCGTGCGATTTGGGCGTGCCCACGATGATCTTGCCGCCGACCTTCACCGCGTTCTCCCGAACCGAGAACCTCCTTCGGACGAGATCGATATCCCGTACCCGGAGCCCGGTGGCCTCGCCCCAGCGCAGGCCCGTGTACGCGAGGGTGAGCACGAGGACATCGTGGTGCGTCGCCGACCGGGCCAGTAGATCAACCTGTTGATGGGAGAGATACCGGTGCGGTTTCGTCAGCTTGCGCGGAAGGTTCACCCCGCGTGCCACGTTGCTCAGGATGCGTCGGTCTTTGACCGCACTATCGAGGATGGACGCCAGGACGCCGTAGACGCGGACGACGGTCGTCGCCCCGCGGGGCCCTGGCTTCGTGTGGGTCGTCTTTGCGGTGCCGGCGCTGAGCTGGGAGATCCAGGTTTGCACGTCAGTGTGGCGGATTTGGCCGATGGGCGTCGTGCCCCAGCGGGGTGCCACGTAGAGGCGCCAGGCGATTTCGACCGGTTCCAGAGCTGACGGTTTCAAGTGCGTTTGTGACGCCAACCAGGCGGTGCCGAGGTCGCCGATGGTGACCTTCGAGGCGGACTCGTCGACGTACTCGCCGCGACTCTTGGAGATCTCGATAGAGGCGAGGAACAGCTCGGCCTCTCGCTTCGTGCGGAAGCCCCGTTTGTCAGTCTGGGAATGATCAGGCTTCCGATACCTGACCCGATATCGCTTGCCGAGACGTGTGTCGTAGGGAGTGATGGTGCCCATAGTCCACCTCGATGTCTATGTCGATTGGGATACAGAGGATCGAGAATCTGTTCGCGCGTTCGTGTGGCCTAAGCATGCTGGTGACCTCTGACGTTCGGTCAACCGGGCCCGAGACATGTGGCGAGGTCACGTAGCCCACCCCTCGAGTGACCAGCCGGCTGAGCCAAGGTAGGAGATCAGCTGCGCGATGCGGCGGGTCGTGTCGTCCAGGCGCTGCTGGATGGTGTCCCAGGACGTGACGGTCTCGTCCTCGTCGGGTGGAGTGTTCAGCGAGGCCTCGACCTTCAAGTTGCTCGCGAGTCGGTTGCGCTCGCGAATAAGCGCGTCCAGTTCGCGCATCGCTTGCAGCTGAGCGCGTTCGGAGCGTTCGTCGGTGGTGGTCCACCGGTAGGCGCCGTCGGTCTCGCCGGAGATCCAGGCGTCGAATTCGACGACGGTCATTCCCTCGAAGGCGTCGCCCAGGTTCGGCAAATCCAGTGTGCTGGTGGGGCGACCGACTGGCGCGAGCAGGAACAGCGGTGAGACACCGAGGGCCTTGGCGATGTTGAGCAGTTGGCTGACAGACAGGTCGGATTTCCGGCCGGCTTCGATGTTCTGCAGAACCGCTTCAGTCACGTTGCCGCCCGGGATCTTGTCGGCCAGTTCCTTCGTGGTGCGGATACCGCGATGCTTCCGCACGGCCTGGATCCGGGTGCCGATGCTCGTCTCAGTCCGAAAATCTGTCATGCGGACAAGATACTACGCAAAGCCTTGTCAAATATTGGAAGTCATCATATTGTGACTTCAACATTGGAACAGCCGAAAGGTTGTCATCGAGACAGGATGATCATGGACGACGAATTTATCCTCCCGGCCACAGTCGGAGAGATCACCGGACTGAAGACCGGCGCTCTGGCCCAGCTGAGATACATGGGACGCGGCCCGCGGTTCTATAAGCCCACTCCGCGCACGGTGCTCTACAAACGCTCCGAGGTGATGGCGTGGATCGAAGCCAGCGCCACCAGCCGAGACGCCGAAGCCCAGCCGTGACCGGCCGACCCCGTCGCGACTCTCGTGAGTTGCAGGCGTGGGAAGGCCCCGGGTGGTCGCCCGGGGCCCTGATCGTCACCAGCAGAGGATGTGATCGATGCTCACGCTATCGGGCACCACTGACACCGCACCGGCTCATATCCGCGAAGCGCGGTGAGGGGACCGTGGGCCTTTTCGCGGCGAAGAACGCCCTTCTGGTCGCCGCCCGGTTGAACCTCGGCTCTACGGCGACCGTGCTGCTCGTGCACATGGCCTTGGAATGCTGGGATGACGCCGACAACCCGGCCCGGCAGCCTCCGCGTCGCTACTTCGCGGGCCGGGAAGCCTCCGCGATCGCCCTGGGGTTCCTGGCCCCGGACAACGCGAGTGAAGCCGCGCACCGAGCCGTGAAACGCGCTGTCAAGGAACTCGTCGATACCGGTGCCATCACCCGGGTCAGGTCGGCGCACAAAGGCACCACCGCCGAATTCGAACTCAACGTGGCCAGTTCGAGACCACTGTCGTGGACGACCCGGCCTGTGGATAACTTCCGTGGCTCGGGCCGTAAGGGGACAAATTATTCGTCCCTCCTGGGGACCAAAAATTCGTCCCTGAAGGGGACCAAAAATTTGTCTCAAAGGGGACCAGAAAATGACCCCCCTAACAGTAAGGAACAGGAATGAACAGAAACGGAGCAGTACGCGCGCGCGAAATGAGCCTGTGGATAACTCCCTTGAGGCCCTCGCCTGAGTCGCCACACCGCAGTGCTCTCGCCCGCCCAGGATCCAATCGATAGACCCCGACCGGCTGACAAGGAGAACACCATGACCGACACCGTCACCGTCTACAGCAAGCCCGGCTGCGTGCAATGCGCCGCCACCGTCCGCAAGCTCACCCAGCTCGGCATCGACTTCACCCTCATCGACGTCACCCAGGACCCGGTCGCGCTCGAGTACGTCACCGGCCTCGGCCACATTCAAGCGCCTGTCGTCGAGACGCCCGGCGCGAGCTGGAGCGGCTACCGGCCCGACCTGATCAACGCCCTCCGAACGAGCCTCGACCTCGTCGAGAGCGCAGCCGAGGCCACTACCGCACAACCCCAGTAATACCCGCGCACCACCCCATCGAGAAGGAGAACATCATGTCCACACGCACCATCACCGGCAACCTGGCCGCCGATCCGGAGATCGTCCCGGCCGGATCGATCCTGATCACGAAGTTCCGGGTGATCGAGAACACCGGCGAGTACCGTGCCGGCACTTCGCAGGCCCACGAGGCGCCGACGACGCACTTCGTCGAGGCCCGATTCGAACTCGGCGAGAACGTCGCTGCGACCCTGCACAAGGGCGACCCGGTCGTGGTCGTCGGCCGCGAACACACCGAGACTTGGGGCGACCCTGAAGCGCGACGCTCCGGTCGGGTTCTGCAGGCAGACGTCGTCGGACCGGACCTGAACCGCGCCGTCGCCCAAGTCCGCCGCACCCGCACACCCGACATCGACGAGTAACTGGAACGTCCACCGCAAACGTGAAGGAGATTCTGATGGACATCAGCGCCGAGAGCGCACAACTGATCAGCGCCGAACAACTCCGCCGGGCAGCCCGCGAGCTCGCTCACAGCACCCGCACCGTCGAGCATGCGGGAGACTCCTACGAGCTGCTCGGCCGGCTGATGAACGCCCAATGCTTGCTGGGGCAGGTGTTCGAGCAGCTCGCGACCTGGCACGCCCACACCCAGGATGGTATCCAATACGACGGTGAAGACGGTCGCGGTGCCGGCCAGGTCGCCGGCGTGATCCGGGCCGAGCTGGCCCTCCGGGACGCCGCCGACCTCGCGGACAAGGCCGACGACGCCCTGATGCTGGCGCTGACTGCGAACGGCGTCATCCGCTGGCACGACTACCCCTAGGACCGCTCCGGAGGCCTCCGAAGCGGGTCTGTAGGGTGATTTCGGTGCACAGATTTCGGGTCGGAATCGCCGCTGCGGGAGACCGATTTTTGGGGCTGCCTATTCGTTTGGGTATTCGTTTGGGTATTCGTTGAGAGCGAATACCCAAACGAATAGGTAAGGGCCCTCTTTCCCTGTCCCACCGCGACCCCCTCGCTGCGCTCGCTTCCCAACCCCCCACACCCAACGGCATTGTGTGGGGGGTTGGGAAGTAAAGGGGTAGTGGTGGGACAGGGAAAGAGGAAGAAGTGTATGAGAGAGATAAGTAAAAGAAAAAAACAAAAAACAAAAACAAAACTGAGTACAAAAAACAAGAACAAGGAACACGAGAAACAGGACGAGCTAAGTCAGAAAATCAGGCGTTTCAAGGGCGGACGGAGATTGCGACGATGGTGCAGTGGACAGACCGAGACGAGGCAATGGTCGACTGGCTACTGGTCGTGCGACTGGCGGAAATGGATGCAATCCGTTGGGCCCTCGGAGCGCTGTCCGGGTCCGGGGTTCCTGTGAGCACGCGGAAGGCGCAGCAGTGGGTCGTCCGGCTCGAGGGCGCGGGGCTGGTGGAGCGGGCCCGGCCGACGTACCGGGACACGTCCATCGTCTGGGCGACCGCGGCGGCGATCGGGAGGCCGGCGCCGAACTTGTTCCGGCAGACGATCCGGCACGAGGTCGCCGTGTCCGCAGACTCAGCCCGCTACCTCGCCCACGGGTACACGTGGCAGCGAGACCGGAAACCGGTCGCCCGCCTGGACCATCAGGCCGACGGGGTCGCGATCCGGGATGGCGAGGCGGAACTGATCGAAGTGGAGCTGACGCCGAAGACCTGGCAGCGCTACAAGATGATCTGCGAGAACCACTCGCACCGCCTCGCCCACTACGGCGTCACCCGGGTCGCGTATTTCTGCACGGACGACGCGACCCGGGCCGTGACCCGCGCGGCCGACAAATACGTGTTCCGCACCGAACGCCCTGGCCTCGTGGCGGAGACGGTGTTCGATATCCGCGGCCAATGGGTCGGCCCCGCACTCGACCGGCCGCGCCCCGAGATCCTCCCGGGCGCGTCGATCCTGACGGAACTCGACGGAGTCGACGGGCAACCGGCCGGGGGAGCGACGCGATGAGCGGCAACCAGTTCGTAGCCGGGAGCGAGGACGCCGCCAGCGACGCGATCGCCGGCATCCTCAAAGCGATCTTCACGGTCCTACTGGTCCTCGTGGCTCTCCCGCTGGTGGTACCGGTCCTGGCCGGGCGGATCGCCGGGGACGGGATCGCGACCCGGACCCGGTTCTGGCTGGTCTGGCGGTGGCACTGGCTTGCCAACACGATCGGCATCACTCTCGTCACCGCCCTCGTCGGAACGGAGATCGTCCTCGCCACCGTGTGGGTGCAATCCGGGCAGGCGCACGCGTACTTCGCCGGAGCAGACTGGCGAACGGACCTGGCACCCACTCTCGTGCCGTGGATGCTGCTGAACTTGTTCGCGGGGGTGTTGCTGTTGCCGGTGGCGTGGTCGATCCGGCGCCGGCGGATCGCGGACCGGGTGCGGTCCCGCCGGATACTGGACGTGGTGCGGCAGGAGAAGATCGAGACCGCACGGAAGCGCGCCGCGGACAGCAACGTCGCCCGCAGCATCGGAGTGCTACTGGACCGGAACACCGGCCGCATTACCGGCACGACCCGAAACGCCGTCACCGTGCCGTTGTACCTGGATGCGGGGCGGAGCGCGTTCGGCGTGACGAGCCGGGTGACCGTGCGGACTCTCGCGGACCGGTTCTACGATGCCCGGCGGGTTCGGGACTGGGTCGACCCCACCGGCACCTACCTGGTCCTGCCCGGGACCTCGTCCGCGCTGCGGGCGTTGATCATCGCGGAATCCGGCAGCGGCAAAAGCGTCCTGATCACCGGGCTGGTGCTCTGCGCCCTTGAGTACGGGTGGCCCGTGTTCGTGATCGACGCCAAGGGCGACCCGGCAGACGCCGCGGACCTCGTCGCCGTCGCCGAATCCTACGGTCGCACCGCGGTCGCCGGCGGGACGTGGGACTTCTTCAACGGCACTGCGGAGCAGGTCACGGCGAAGCTGATGCGGCTGATGCCGGCCCCTGATGGCGCCAACCAGCACTACCTCGACGAGATCCGCGGTGTCCTCCAAGCCGTGCAAGACTACGCGCCGATCCGGAGCGTGATCGACTTGCGGGAGCGATTGACGGACCCGGGCCCGCATGCGCGCGACCAGTACGACCTGTCGATGGTGAACAAGGTCATCGATCGCGACGGCACCACCGCCGGAGAACGCGCCCTCCAGAGCCTGCTCGTCGCGCTCCGCCCGCTGGAGCGTTGGATCGGACCCGACGGCTGGTCCTACGACGCCCACGCGCCAACGTCACCATCGTTCCGCTGTCTCCGGTCGACGACGCGCAGGCACGCCTGGGCGACCTGCTCCTGCTGGACCTGCGGAACTTCCTGGCCTCCCGCCTCGAACGACGCGATAAAAGCCCGGTGGTGGTGATCGTGGATGAGTTCCCGCAACTCGTCACCGGCGCCCAAGACCCGGGCGACACCGCCGGCAGCCTGTTCGAGACGGCACGCAGCGCCGGCGTCGGCCTGGTCCTGGCCACGCAGAGCCCGGCCGGGCTCTCCAACGAGGAGGTCCGGCGGCGCCGGGCTCTCACGAGTGGGGCCGCGCTGATCTTCGGCCGATCCAAAGACCCGGAAGAGATCGTCAAGTACGCCGGGACGGTGATGCGGATGGAAGCCGCCGGGCGGGCCAGCGGCGATGAGCTCGGCAGCGCGCGCGCCCAACACTCCTTCGTGATCCCACCCCAGGACGTCCGCGAAGCCGCCGACGGCGCCTTCTGGATCGTCCAAGGCGGCGCCATCGCCCCGTTCCGCGCCCTCCCGAACCGGACCATCACCGTCCAGCAGACGCCGGCGAACGCAACAGCCGGCGCCGCGGCTGATCCGGTCGAGGGGGGGGCCGGGGGGGGGGGGCGGGGCGCCGGG
>NZ_JASJVI010000028.1:0-40767 GCF_035019865.1 Cryobacterium sp. 10I5 | reverse complement strand
TCGTTCAGTCAGGTGGATGCGTCGACGACGCGGGTGTATGGCGGTTCGGGTCTGGGTTTGGCGATCAGTCAGGCGCTCGTGGAGATCATGGGGGGCCGGATCGAGGTCACGAGTACCGTCGGGGTCGGCTCGACCTTCGCATTCACCATCGCCTGGCGGGAAAGCCCGTCTCCGGATCGTCGCGTGACTGAAACGATCTCGCTTTCTGGCCTCCGCGCCCTGATGGTGGACGACAACGAGGCCAACCGTCGGATTCTGTCCGGTCAGCTCTCCCGGTGGGGGATGACATGTACCGTGACGGCGACATCCGCTGAAATGATCGCGGACGCCCGGAACGGCCCGGTTCCCGATATCGCGATCCTCGACATGCAGCTGCCGGGGATGGATGGCGCCGCGGTCGCGCGGGTGCTTCAGGACCTCCCGGGATGGCAGGACACCCCGATGATCCTGCTCACGAGCATGAGCGCGACACTGAGCAAGGCGCGCAAGGCGCCGTTCGCCGCGGTCCTGACGAAGCCGGTGCGCAGCGCGCAACTGCAACGCGTCGTCATCGAAGTGCTCTCCGGCCAGGTCGCTGTGGGTGCCGAAACGCCCGCGCGCGCGGACGCCGTTTCCGGATTGCGGATCCTCCTCGCGGAGGACAACCTCGTCAACCAGAAGGTCGCGCAATTGATGCTCGCCAAGGGCGGTCACCGCGTGGACACCGTCAGTAACGGTCTGGAAGCCGTTCAGGCGGTCCAACTCGGCGACTTCGACGTCGTCCTGATGGACGTGCACATGCCGATCGTGGACGGGCTCGAAGCCACGCGGTTGATCCGGGTACTGGGCGACAGTATCCGCCAGCCCATGATCATCGCGCTGACCGCGAGTGTTACGGCGGAAGCGCGCCGGGCCTGTGCCGACGCGGGCATGGACCAGTACCTCAGCAAACCGATCCGGGTCGAGGAACTCGTGGAGGCCCTTGCCCTCACCATCAGGATTCCGGCGCGTCAGTCCGTTCCGTCCGTGCCCGTGCGTGCCCTCAGCGAGCCGAAAGATGAATCGGTTCCGGTTCCGGTTCCGGTTCCGGTTCCGGTGCCGAGTCCAGAGTCGGAACCCGCAGCCGACGTCCCCGCGAAGCTGGCGGCAGAGAAGGTCCCGGTGCTCGATCCCGAGTTGTTCGGCTACCTCGACGAGATGGGCGCCGAGACCAAGGCCGTTCTGTTGCAACACTTCCTCGACGAAAGCGGCGGCCACCTCGCGGCCCTCCAGGCCGAGCTCGACCGCGGCAACCTGGTGCAGGCCGCGTTCATCGCGCACCGGCTGCGCGGGAGCAGCGCCACGATCGGGGCCAGCTCGCTGGCGGGGGTATGCGGTGAGATCGAAGCCCGCGCCAACGAGGGCGGACGCATCACGGAGGATCACCTGGCCAGGCTGGAGGCCGCCATCGCCGAGGTGACGGCGGTACTCGTGCCCCACCTCGCAGCTACGCTCGACGCGGGGTGACCCTGCTGCTCGTCGAGCAGCATTCCGTTGATTTCCTGACCGCGAGCGGTCGCCGATCGTCGCGGCGCTGAGCGTTGCAGCCGTCTTCGCGGTCGTCGGTATTGCCGTGTACTCGGCGATGACCGGCACCCACGGAGACGAGCGATCGGCCGCTGCGGCGGAGGGACCTGCGACGCAGTCCACTCTGCAGGCGACGTTTGCGGGACTGACGCCCTCGACCGGGGCCCCTGAACTGGAGAGCCTGGGCCGGGTGCACCCTGGCCCGGGTGCGATCGTTGCCGCAACCGGGCACGAATGTACCGGCCACGAATACATCGGCTACAAATGTGCCGGATACGAACGCGGTCGGGTCGGGTGCCTGTGCACTGGCCCGGCCGTCGTCGAATCCCGATGGTCACCATCGGTGCGGTGCGGTGCGGTGAACGTGACGACGTGAGCTTCGTGCGGATCAGAACCGGCCATCAACCGGCAGGACTGGGTTCTTGCTGGTCAGGAGGACGGGTTGATGGTCGGGGTCGAGTCCGGTGGCGGGGTGAGCCAGTACTGGCCGGTGTGGTCTCGGGTGATGTGCCAGTGTTCGTTGTGGAGTCTGAGGTGGTCGGACCGGCAGAGCAGGATCCCGTCGGCCAGGTTCGTCTCGCCGGCGTCGTCTGTCCAGTGTTGGATGTGGTGGGTTTCGGTCCAGGAGGGTGGTCGGTCGCAGCCGGGCCACATGCAGCCGCCGTCGCGAAGGGCGAGGGCGGCGCGTTGAGCGGGGCTGAAGGTGCGTTGTTCGCGGCCGAGGTCGACACCCCTCCCGTGGTCGTCGAAGGTGACGTTCAGGAGTCCGCTGTCGCACCGGTTCCGTTCTAAAGTCTCGGACGAGACGGTGACCGCGGTCCCCTCGATGACACCGGGCTGGAGTGCGGGCGTCTCAGTTTCGGGGCCCGCAGCGGCGTCGGAGGCGAGTGCATCCGCGGCCAGAGTTGGGCCGCCCGTTTCAGTACCACCGGCTGCGGCCCCGATAGACGCGGTGCTGACCTGGGTGGTCCCGGTCGGTGCAGTGCTCGTGGGTGCGGCCCCGGTCGACGCGATCCCTGTGGATGCGGTCTCGGACTGTGAGGCGCCGGTGGGTGTGTTCCCGGTCGGTGCGGCGTCGGTCGCCGCTGGCCCGGCGGGCGACGACCCTGTCGATATCGCCCCGGTGGGTGTGGTGTTCCTGGGGCGGATGGTGACCATGCGCACGGCGGGGCTGCGGCCCCCGGCGATGCGCTTCGGGTCGGCCTTGACCCCGAGTTTGGTCAGGGCGAGGAACGCGTCCGCGGTGAGCTGCTCGGTCGTGCGCGGGTCGTCTTGCACCCGCTTCGCCCACGCGGCCTGCTCCTTGTCGACGAACCGCACCCCGCCCCGGCGGGGGCTCGTGATGGCGTCGTAGGTCTGCATCAGGTATTCGCCGTCTTCCGGGGCGAACAGGCCCACCATGCGCACCTGCCCCGTGTGGAGCCGGTAGAACCGCAGGGACCGGTCGTCGTAGGCGGCTTTCTCGCGGGCGGCGATGCCGGCCTCATCGAGCACGTCCCGCACCCTTCGGGCCCGTTTGAACAACTGGTCCGCGTTCAGGGTCCGTGCCTCGGCGAGGAGCCGGGCAAGGGCGGACGCGAGTTTCTCCGGTGTGATCGCCCGGTCCAGGTCACCGAGACCTTTGCGGAGCGCGTCCGCCTTCTCGACGCTCAGCCAGCCCTCTGCGAGGGCCCGGCCGATCGGGGCGTGCCACGGCGGCACCGCGGCCGGCGGAACCGGCGGAAGGTGCGGGGCCATCCCGTCGAGGGGCGGTTGCTCGCCGTTCCCGCCCTGCCCGTCGAGCCCATCGTTCCCGCCGTGTCCGCCCTGCCCGTCGAGGGGCGGAGTCTCGTCGAACAGCTTCTGCGCCTCGGCGGCTTCCCGGGCGGCCTTCTCGGCGGCATCGGCCTCCGCGAGGAGACGGCCGACCGCGAGCAGCTTGGCCGCGTCACCCTTGCTCGACCCGGAGATGGTCTGAAGCAGGTCTTCCGGGGAGCGGTAACCCTGCCGGGCCGCGAGGCCCTTGCCGCCGAGTTCGGGCCGGGACCGGCGGGCCAGGGTCGCCGCGAACCATGCCGCCTGAGTCTCGAGCGCCCGCCGGGCACCGGCGATCAACACCTGCCCCTCCAACACGGCCTCGTCAGTGAGTGCGTCGACGGCGGCTGACGAGCCACCCAGCCCGGTGACGACATCCGCCATCGACCGCAAGCCGGCGAGCACACCGCCGCCCTGCCCCGGGTTATTTAGTACCGGGCAGCCCTGCCCCGAGTTATCCAGCACCGGGTTATCCAGCACCGGGCCGCCCTGCACCGACTCGCCGAACACCCGGTCGCGATACGGCTGATCGGGTGAAGCGGGTGACTCCGGCATGTTGCTCATGCCCCCACGTTACGACCGACCACCGACACTCTCTGAGCAATGCTCAGGTATGTGGAAACTCCCGTTGATCAGGTATCTGTTGAGGACAGGACCATTCGATCACCCGCCGGCTATTCGTCGTCGGTCTCGGCGCGGGGATGCCGTTTCGTGTCGGTCGGGGGCAGTGCGCCGGGCCTGGTGACCTCCTCGCCGGTTTCGGCGTTGACGGCCGTCTGGCCGGGCGGAAGGTTCGACAGGTCCGGCGCGATCATGGTCGGCATCAGGCCGGAGTCCGGCAGGCCGAACCGTGCAATCGACTCCGCTTCTGTCGTGGCGAGCACGAGGTCGTCGGTCTGGCGTGGCAGGGTGCGGCCGCGGAAGAAATTCGGGTTGATCGCCCACCAGATCAGCATCACGATCACGCCGAGCACCAGAGCGCCGATCCCGACGACGGCGACGGCGCCGATGCCGAAGATCGTGACGTTGTTCCCGTTGTCGTCGGTGAGCCAGTCGACCGTGGCGTACTGCTGCAGCCCGTAGACGAAGGCGGCGGTCAGCATCAGGCCGCCGAGCAGCGGGAAGAGGCCCCGCATGATCACGTTCCGGAACGACGACCACATCGACCTGCGGTAATACCAGACGCACGCGAAACCGGTGAGCCCGTAGTAGAAGGCGATCATCAGGCCGACGGAGCCGATCAGCGCCCCGAGCAGCTGGACACTGATCAGTGTGAAGAGCAGGTAGAACCCGATCGAGATGCCACCCATGGCGAGCGTGGCCCAGGTCGGCGTGAGGTACCGCGGGTGGATCTTCGCGAAGCGCGCGGGCAGGGCGCGGTAGACGCCCATCGACAGCGCCGTGCGTGCGGTCGGCAGGATCGTGGTCTGCGTCGACGCGGAGGCCGAGGTGAGGATCGACGCGGAGAGGAGGAGCATGGCGAGGTTGCCGAGGGTGCTGTCGCCGAACAGGGCCGGCCCGATCGCGGCGAAGACGTCCGCCGAGTTCGCGTCGTTGCCGAGCCCAACGCCGTCGGTGCCGACGCCCGCGAAGGCGACCGCCGCGACCGTCACGAGGGCGTAGGTGCCGAGGAGCAACAGGGTGCTGATGATGGCTGCGCGGCCGGGAGTCTTCGCCGGATCGGCCGTCTCCTCATTGACCGAGACGGCCGTGTCCCAGCCCCAGTAGATGAACACGGCGGTCAGCACGGCCGGGGCGATCACGCTGCCGAAGTCGAGCGTGAACGGGTTGAACCAGTCGAGTGTCGGGGTCAGTGAGTAGCTTTCCGCACTCCCGGTGTAAACGCGGATGAGGGCGAAGACCGCGAAAATGATCAGTACGACGACCTCGATGCCGAGGAGCACGTACTGGATACGGGCGGAGAGTTCGATGCCGCGGTAGCAGATCCAGGTCATGATCACGATCCAGATCACGCCGGCGACCGTCGACCAGAACTGGTCGTTCGCGAGGTCGGCGACACCGGTCAGTCCGAGGTCGCCCATGAACGTGAAAGAGTACGAGCCGGCGACCTGGGCGAGGTTGGCCATCACGATGACGTCTGCGGCGATGATGCCCCAGCCGCCGAGCCAGCCGGTGATCGGGCCGAACGCTCGGGTGGCCCAGGTGAACGTCGTTCCACAGTCAGGTTCCGCCTTGTTGAGTTCCTGGTATGCGACGGCGATGAGGTACATCGGCACGAAGGCGAGAAGTACGATCCCCGGCGCCTTGACGCCCGCGAGGAGGGCTCCGCCGCTTGCGACAATGAAGCCGAGGCTCGCGGCGAGACTGTACGCGGGGGCGGTCGACGCCATTCCGACGACCACGCTCGACAGCAGGCCGAGCGCCCCGCCTTTCAGGCCCTTGCTGTCGACCTGGTCGGAACGTTTCTCGCCGGCTTGGGACGAAGCGCTATCGGTCATCAGTACTCCCCACAGGAGGGCCGACCGGGGTCGGCAACAGGGCGGAACAGGACGAACGCGGTCCCTCAGCGGTGAGCGATCGTGATTGACACCGTTCTACCCCTGTTTCCCGCGGCCCGCACCTGCCGAATGTTCCGGTTTCGCATGTTTCTGGGCCGCGGGAGGGACCCTCGATCACCAGTCGGGCAGGAATTCCTGCCAGACCGCCCGCCGGTCCCCGCGGGGATCCGACTCGACGCGGTCCGCCGCGTCGATGATGAGGGTCAGACGGTCCTCCTCGGTGAAGCGGGGCCAGCCTGCGTCGGGACGGCCCGTGACCGCGAAGTGCAGCCAGTTCCGGCGCATCCGCTCGCCCGCGTTGATGAAGTGCTCGCGACCGCCGAGCACGCTCATGATCCGGGCGACGGGCAGGTCGGCCTGGTCGAACAGCGCGAAGAGCTCGATGCCGTGGGTCGCGCCGAAGCCGAGCATGTGCATCAGACGCGGCGCGAGGTCGAAACGGTAGACGTACACCGGCGCGATCCTCGAGTGCAGCTCGCCGAGCTGCAGGCTCGGATACCAGAACACGAAGTCGCTGCCGAAATCGACGGAGCCTCGCAACGGCGACAACCCCGCGTACGCCGCGCGCATCGCCTCGTGCGCGCTCTCCGGCGCCTGGTCGAAGATGGCGTTGATCCGGGGAGCCGAGCGCGGCAGAATGTCGACCCTGCCGCGGAAGAGGGTGCCTTCCCTCTCGTTGGAGCCGATGATGAGCGGGACCCGGTGTTCGCGGCCGGCGCGGAAGGCGTCGACCGGGCGTTCCGGCAGGAAGTCCCCGTCGACGACGGGCACGAGGCAGAAGGTGCCCGGGTTCGAGTCCGGGGTCCGAGTCTGCACCGCGACGGCGGCCTGGGAGATCACGTCGGCCGGTGCCATCGTGAGCAGCTGGTCCGGCGCCAGGCCGACCGCTCCGGCGTCGGCTTCCGTGAGCGTGCGCAACTCCTCGACGACCTCCTCGGCCCAGGCATCCGTGAGTTCGCGCGAGAACGCGGCGTTCGATGGCGAGCTCTGGGCGATTGCGCGCGCGAAGAGCCCCTCGGCCGCCGGCGTCGCCATCAGCGTGACGACCGCGTTTCCACCCGCGGATTCCCCGAACACGGTGACGTTGTTCGGGTTACCGCCGAAGGCGCGGATGTTGTCCCGCACCCAGCGGAGGGCGGCAACCTGGTCGCGCAACCCGAGATTGCTCTCGAGAGGGTGCTCCGGTGTCGAGTACCGGGTGAAGTCGATGTAGCCGAGCGCCCCCAGGCGGTAGTTGAAGCTCACGTAGACGATGCGGCCGCTCCGCACGAAGCGCTCGCCGCGGCCGGTGAAGTCCTGGGAGGAACCCACGCTGTAGCCGCCGCCGTGAATGAATACCATCACCGGCATGCCGAGGCGCCGTGGGTGCGCCGCGGCCGGTCGAATGACGTTGATGGTCAGGCAGTCTTCTCCCGAGGGCCTGCGCGGCCCGTGCGCGCGAAACTGCCCGCGGTGCGGTTGCGAGGCGATCTTGCCGAACTTCGAGGCGTCACGGATGCCCGTCCACGGTTCCACGGGACGCGGCGCCCGGAAGCGCCCTTCGCCGACCGGCGGCGCCGCATACGGGATCCCTCGCCAGGCCAGGATCCCGTCCTCGTGCACCCCGCGCACGAGCCCGCCGGTGACGCGGACGTCGAGTCGTCCCCGGGGGAGTGCAACGGAGCGCAGGGGCATTCCCAGACCCGGGTCGGCGCCCGGGTGCGGTTCGTCGTCGAGGGTCACTGCTGTGGACATGCGCTCCTCCTCGGGGGACTGTTCTGGAGTTGTCTGGGTCCTTTAGGTCGGCGGTGATCGTGCGGGGTTCGGGGCGGCGGGCCGGTTGCCGGGTCAGCGGTACTCGGGGTTGGGTTCGAAGCCGAAACGCTCCCCGGAGTCCCAGTCCTTGCGGAGATTCCCAAAGGCGGGGAAGCCGCCGTTGGCCTTCAGAATCGCCGCGAGGTGCATCAGGTTCCAGGTCATGAAGGTTGTGTTGCGGTTGGTGAAGTCATTTCCGGGGCCGCCGGACCCGGCATCCAGGTAGCTCGGCCCCGGCCCGATCTCGCCGATCCAGCCGGCGTCCGCGGCGGGCGGGATCGAGTATCCGATGTGCTGCAGGCTGTAGAGGATGTTCGACGAGCAGTGCTTCACGCCGTCCTCGTTGCCGGTGATGATGGCGCCGCCGACCTTGCCGTAGTAGACGTACTGGCCCTTGTCGTTGAACTCCCCGCTCATCGCGTAGAGCCGCTCGATCACGCGCTTCGTCACGGAACTGTTGTCGCCGAGCCAGATCGGGCCACCGATCACGAGGATGTCCGCGGTCCTGACCTTGTCGAAGAGCGCCGGCCAGGCATCCGTCTTCCAGCCGTGCTCGGTCATGTCGGGATAGACGCCGGTCGCGATGTCATGGTCGATCGCCCGGATCGTCTCGGCGTACACGCCCTGCTCGTGCATCAGGTTCATGCTCAGGTCGATGATCGCCTGGGTATTGCTGGCTTCGGGGCTGCGCTTGAGCGTGCAGTTGATGAACAGGGCACGCAGTCCGGAGTAGTCGTAGGAGGCCTGGGTGTTGCGGCTCGGGGTCATGGCGCCAGTGTGGCACCTGCTCCGCGCACCGGCTACCCCGGGTGCGGGTTCACTTCAACCGGGATTCGGGGTTGAATTGCCGGGTGACTCCTCGCGAACGCCGTATCCTGATCGTCGCCATCCTCTCCTCCTTCGTCGCCTTTCTCGACGGTTCGATCATCAACGTCGCACTCCCCGCGATCTCGCGCGAACTCGGCGGCGGACTCACCCTGCAGCAGTGGGTCGTCGACGGCTACCTGCTCTCCCTCGGCGCCCTGATCCTCGTGGCCGGCTCACTCTCGGACACCTTCGGCCGAATCCGCGTGCTGCGGGTCGGCCTGATCTGGTTCGGGATCACCTCGCTCGCGTGCGCCGTCGCTCCCTGGGGCGCCGCGCTCGTCGTCGCGCGCATCCTGCAGGGCGCTGCAGCCGCCCTGCTCGTCCCGAGCTCCCTCGCACTCATCACCTCGACGTTCAGCGGACCGGCCCAGGGCCGGGCGATCGGAGCCTGGACCGGCTGGACCGGCATCGCGGGCATCGCCGGCCCCATCCTCGGCGGCATCCTCGTCGACACGAGCAGTTGGCGACTCGTCTTCGCGATCAACGTGCTGCCGATCGTGGTGACCCTCATCGTGCTCGCCGGGGTGCGGGAACCGGCGCGCACCGGTCCGGCTGCCCGGATCGACGTCGCCGGTGCCTGCCTCGCCGTCGTCGGCCTGGGCGGTCCCGTCTTCGCGCTCATCGAGCAGGGCAGGCTCGGCTGGGGCAGCCCCGTCGTCTTCCTGCCTCTTGTCATCGGGTTGCTTTCCCTCGCCGCCTTCATCTGGTGGGAGGCCCGCGCACCGCACCCGATGATGCCCCTCGGCCTCTTCCGGGCGCGCAATTTCTGGGCGGGCAACCTCGCGACCGTCGGCATCTACGGCGCCCTGAGCCTCGGCTTCTTCATCTTCGCCGTCTACCTGCAGCAGGTCGGTGGCCTCTCGGCGACGAGCGCGGGACTCGCGGGCATCCCGGCGACCCTGATGATGCTGTTCTTCTCGACGCTGTTCGGCGGGCTTGCGGGCCGGTTCGGCCCGCGGCTCTTCATGACCCTGGGCCCGATCGTGGCAGGCAGCGGTTTCCTCCTCCTCACCCTCGCCGTTCCCCCGGTGGATGTCTGGCGCACCGTGATCCCCGGCATCGCCGTCGTGGGCCTCGGGCTCGCCATCACGGTGGCGCCCCTGACCGGCGCCGTGCTCGGCTCCATCCACCCGGAGCAGGCCGGAATCGGCTCGGCGATCAACAACGCCGTCTCCCGGGTCGCCGGACTCATCATGATCGCCCTCGCCGGCACGATCGCCGGTGAGCAGCTCGGCGTCGCCGGGTTCCAGCGGGTCCTTGTGGTCACCGCCTCCCTGATGTTCGCCGGCGCCCTCGTCTCCTGGCTCGGCATCCGCACCCCGAAGAGCGTGGCGGATGCCGCGACACCGGTGGCAAGCGAGCACACTTAAGCGCTGCATCCGGTGTCTCTCGCAAGCCCTCGAACGGGAGGGGCCCGGAAATCTGTTATAGTTTCTAAGTTGTCTTCGCGAAGGATTTCGCCTGGCACATGCGCTCGTAGCTCAACGGATAGAGCATCTGACTACGGATCAGAAGGTTGGGGGTTCGAATCCCTTCGGGCGCACAGTATGAAAGCGGCTCACTTCGGTGGGCCGCTTCTTTTTTTCCGCCGCGGTATTCCCAGCGACCCTTTTCCCGGCAGGGTCGGAGGGGGAGACTGTCCGCATCAGGACAGTCGAGCGAGGGAGACCTCTATGAAGACCTATCCAAGCGAGCGGTGGGTTCGCGCGTTCGTCGGGGATGTGACACTGGTGGAGAGCCGCGACCCACTCCTGTTCTGGGAGGACGGCTTTCCCGTTCCCGGCTATGCGTTCTCTCCGGCGACCATCGATATGACACGGCTCTCCGAGTCCGGTGCGGCGCCGGAGCGCGGCGGCTTCGACTTCTTCGGCCCGAAGGGCCAGGTGCAGACGTGGTTCGATGTCGTCGTGGGTGGGCGGGTGATTCCACACGCAGCGTGGATGCTCGCCGGCCTCGGCGACCGGATCGTGTTCAGTTGGCGTCCGGGCGGGATCGACCGGTGGCAGGAGGAGGATATCGTCGTCAGGTCTCATCCGCGGGACCCGTTCCACCGCGTCGATGCTCTGCCGAGCAGTCGGCACGTTCAGGTGTCGGCGAACGATGTCCTCCTGGCCGAGAGTCGGCACCCGGTGCTCCTATTCGAAACGGGGCTCCCAACGCGCTTCTACCTCCCGCAGGCCGACGTCAGGCTTGAGTTGCTCCGGGCGACGACCACGACCAGCGTCTGCGCCTATAAGGGGCAGGCCGATCAGTACTGGGATGTTGTCGACGACCCGAACCTCGCGAACGTCGCCTGGAGCTATACCCGGCCGTCTGCCGCTGTAGCGGAGATTGCGGGCCTCGTCGCGTTCTACAACGAACGGGTCGACATCACTGTCGATGGGGTGGCTCTGGGGCGCCCGGTGAGTCCGTTCAGCGATCCGGCGCAGCGCCCCTCGTAGGGCCCGTGTGCGATCCTCCGTGACGTGACCGGCCGACCACCCCGCATCGCGCCGCGAGTCACTCGCCCAAGCGGCCCGGCGGAGCGGCGCGCACCTGCATCCGCTCGCCCTGACGGCCGAAGAGGGTGAGGAACTCGACGTCGCCAGGTCCGACCCTCCCGAACCAGTGCGGCGTGCGGGTATCGAACTCGGCGGCCTCCCCGGCCGGGAGCACGAGGTCGTGCGTGCCGAGCACGAGCCGCAGCCGGCCGCGGAGCACGTAGATCCACTCGTATCCCTCGTGCACTTTCGGATCCGGATCCCGCTCCGCCACCGAGGCCAGGATCAGGTGTTTGAACGCCTGGGGCCCGCCACTGCCGCCGCGGGACAGCGGCACGATCGTCTGGTCGCGATGCCGGGTCGGTCGCAAGTGGATGCGCGGGTCACCCGTCTCCGGTGCCCCGACCAGCTCGTCGAGCGGGACGCCGTAGGCCCGAGCCAGCGGCAACAGGAGTTCGAGCGCGGGACGCCGCTGCCCGGATTCGAGCCGGGACAGTGTGCTGACCGAGATGCCGGTGGCGCGAGACAGTTCGGCAAGTGTCATCCCGTGCTCGCTGCGCCGCGCGCGCAGGAGCGGGCCGACGGCGGCGAGCATCGTCTCCGTCGTGGGGGAAGTGTCGTCCATGGGTTGATCTTGCCACTTCGGCAAACGAGCTTGGCGATTCCGTCGATCCAGGCCGAGCATCGGAGCAGGAGGTCTGCCATGACACACGAGGAACACCCGTTCGGCCGCGACTATTGGGAAGAGCGCTACGCCGCTCCCGGTCTGGCCTGGAGTGGGGACCCGAACCCCGTGCTGGTTGCCGAAGCCACGTCACTCACCCCGGGCAGAGCCCTCGACATCGGCAGCGGGGAAGGCGGCGACGCACTCTGGCTGGCGATGAGCGGGTGGCAGGTCACCGGTGTCGACATTTCCACGAACGCGCTCGCCAAGGCGCGTGCCCGGGCGGAGTCCGTCGACGGACGTGCCGCGGCGCGCATCCGCTGGGAGCAGCACGACCTGACGTCCTGGTCGCCGGAGCCTCGGTCGTTCGACCTCGTCTCGCCCCAGTTCATGCACCTGCCCGGGTTCGCCCGGAGCATTCTGTTCCGGGCCCTCGCGGAGGCCGTCGCACCAGGTGGCACGCTGCTCATCGTCGGTCACGACGTCTCAGAAGCCGATGCCGGCGAGCACCGGGCTCACTTCCGAGAGCTGATGTTCGGGGTCGACGACGTGCGTGCCGCAATCGACGGCGCGGAGCTCGAGGTTGATCTGGCCGAATCGCGCGAGCGGGACGCCCCCGCCGCCCACGACAGCGTGACTCGGGTGCGAGACGTGGTGGTCAGGGCGACCCGGCCGGTCAGGCCTCCGGCAGCAGGATGAACGGCGTCCGGCCGTGGGTCACACCGTTCACCTGCAACTCGACGGCGTGCTCCCCCGGGTAGTAGCGGCGGGTCGTGATCGGCCGGAGTGAATGGCCCTTGGACAGCAGGACAAGCTCGCCGGGCGCAAGGGTCAGGGTCGTGAGCTTGAACGTCTTGCCGCTGAGGGTGCCGTTCGCCTTCTGGTGGTGCACGACGTAGTCGACCGCCAGGCGGGTGGCCACCCGGGCATTGTTGCGGATGCTGGCGGTGAAGTCGACCGTTCCCCCGAACGCCACCTTCGCCTCGGCCAGCACCGGGCCGGCCACGGTCACGTCGGCGGCATGGAAGCCGAGCTGGGCGAGCGCGGCCGGGTGGCCCCGCTTCACGAGGGTGCGCAGCGCGTGCCGCACGAGTCTGGCGGTGTGCTCGTCCGGTTCGGCGAGCCAGGCGGCCGTCGCGGCGACCGCGAGCTCCGGATGCTGCCTGCTGAGGTCGTTGAGATGGTTGGCGACCGACCGGCGCACGGCCTCGTCCGCGTCGCGGTAGAGCGCGTGCAGGATCGGCAGCGTCGCGGTCGGTTCGGCGAGGATGCCGGGAACGCGCCGGGCCCACGGCAGGAACGGCCGGGTACCCTCTGTCGCGAGCCGGCGCACGTCAGCGTCGGCCGACGCGGTCCAGCCCAGCACGACCGGGAGCGCACGGTCGAGGTCGTGGTCGAGCAGCAACCGAATGGCGAACTCGGAACTGAGCCGGCCCGTGAGCTCGGCGAGCATGCCCAGGGCGTCGTCGAAGGCGGCATCCGTGCCCGCCCCGATGCCCTTGACCGCGATCGCTGTCGACACCGGCCAGATCAGCCAGCCGGTGAACGGCAGGGTCCCCGAGGCGGCGGCGCGCAGCGTCGCGGCGAACGTTTCGTAGTCGCCGGGCAGGTCGGCCAGCAGGGCGTCGCGCAACAGGTCACTCCGCTCTCGAAGCGAGAATGGGCCGAGAATCTCGGTGGCTTCGCGCAGGGCGGTGAGTGACGCGTGCGGCTTGACGGCCTGGATCGCCGCGGTGAGGGCGACCGCGGTCGGCACTCCGATGAGTTGGTCGGCGAAGGGCATGGGACTCCTGGTGCTGGTGTAGCGGTGTACCCCACCAGCGTGCCAGATTGCGGTCGCGCCGGACACCCCTCCGGTCTCAGCAGGCCGCGCCCGAAACGGCGGGCGCGGTGTGCCGAAACGGGCGCGGGCGCGGTCGTGAGCCGCCGAAACCGGCGCGGGCGCGGTGCCCGTCACAGCGAGAAGCGGATGCCTCAGGCCCGGCCGGCGGGCGCGCTCGCACCGCGGCGCCGAAGGGCCGCAGCCCCCTCCCGGACCCCGAGGAACAGGACCGCGGCACCGAGCACGAAGGCCCAGTCCAGGACGCCGAGCCCGCTCGTGCCGAAGAAACCCGCGACCAGCGGCACGTAGACGATCACGAGCATGATCGTGATGGCGAGGGACACGGCATACCAGAATGACGGGTTGGCGAACTGGTACCTCGTGAAGAACCCGTGCACGCTGCGGCGCTGAATGATGCTGACGAGCTGGCAGACCATGATCGTGACGTAGGTGGTCGACATCGCCTCGGCGAGCAGTACGGCGGGCACCGGCCGGCTGAACGGGTCGATTCCGTTCCGGCTGAAGAACACCAGGTAGTTGACCATGGCGAAGACCCCGATCAGGGACCCGCACCACAGCACGTCGACGATCGAGCGTCCGTTGAGGATCCGCGCGCGGGAATCCCGGGGCGGGTCTTTCATCGTCTCCCCTTCGGCGGGGTCCTTGCCGAGCGCCGCGATCGGGAAGATCTCCCCGAGCAGGTCTATCGCGAGGATCTGCAGCACGTTCAGGGCGAGGGGCACGCCGAACAGGGAGGCCAGAGCCAGACTCGCGGTGTTGACGACGAACTCGGCGATGTTCGAGGTCAGGCAGCTGAGCACGCCCTTGGTGATGTTGCGGTAGATCGTCCGACCCTCTGCGATCGCATTCACGAGGGTTGCGAAGCTGTCGTCGAGCAGCACGATCTCTGCGGCCTGCTTGGCCACGTCCGTCCCGGAGGCGCCCATCGCGACCCCGATGTTCGCGTGACGCAATGCGGGCGCGTCGTTGATGCCGTCGCCGGTGACGGCGACGATGTGCCCGGAGGCCTTGACGAGGTCGACGATTCGCACCTTGTCCTCCGGTGCGACCCGGCTGAACACCGTGCCGCCGCCGAGTGCGTGACGGAGGACCTCGGCATCGGGCATCGTCGCGAGCTCCGCGCCGGTGACGATGCTGAGACCGTCGTCGCCGGAGAGCCCGGCCTGATGTGCGATGGCCTCGGCCGTGAGGGAGAAGTCGCCCGTGACGATGTTGACCTTCACGCCTGCGGCGAGAACGGTCGTCATGGCGGCGGGGACGGCGTTGCGGATCGGGTCCTGCATCGAGACGAGTCCCAGGATGGTCAGGTCACGTTCGATGACGCCGATATCGGCGCTGGCGGCATCCGCTTCGGTGAGCACGCGCGTCGCGAAGACGAGGTTGCGGAGTGCCCGGCCCGCCTTCTCGGTGTGCCGGGCGAGCAGCGCCGCCCGGTCGGCGTCCGTGATCGGGCGCACGGCGCTGCCGTCGTCGATCAGGCCGGCCCGGGCGAGGAGACTCTCCGGAGCGCCCTTCGAGTACGCGGTGACGCCTCCGGCCGGATCCCGGCGGATGCTCGTCATAAGTTTTCGGGTGGAGTCGAACGGCAGTTCGCCGATCTCGGGGGAGCCCGCGCGCAGGGCATCGAGGTCGATTCCTGCCTTGCCTGCCACGACGAGGAGTGCGCCCTCCGTCGGGTCGCCCAGGATCCGCCAGCCGTCGTCCCCGGCCGGGGCGACCAGGCGGGCGTTGTTCGCGAAGACCCCGACGGTGAGGAACGCGCGCAGCCGGGCCGTCGCCGTGTCGCTCCGGGACTCCGGTTCGATGACGCCGACCGGTGCGTAGCCGATTCCGGTGACCCGGTAGTCGGCGCCGCCGACCACGAGTTCGCTGACCGTCATCTCGTTCTTGGTGAGCGTGCCGGTCTTGTCGGTGCAGATCACGTGCGTCGCCCCGAGCGTCTCGACCGAGCTGAGCTTCTTGACGAGGGCGTTCTGCCGGGCGAGGGTCCCCGCGGCGGCGGCGAGCGCGGTATTGACCTCGGCGGGCAACCCCTGCGGGATCAGGGCGCAGGCGAATCCGACGGCGAAGAGCATCGCCTCTCGGAGCGGCAGCTCGGACTGCACGGCAACGACCAGCACGACGAGAGACACCACGGCGACGCCGTACGTGACGTACTTCGCGATCTTGCCCGTCTCCACCTGCAGCGGGCTGCGGGTCTGCGGGGCCGACTGGCTGAGACGCGCGATTCGCCCCAGCTCCGTGTGCATCCCGGTCGCCGTGACGAGGCCGAGCGCCTCACCGGTCGCAACGCTGGTGCCCGCGAACGCCAGGTTGCGGCGGTCCGCGAGCGGCACGTCGTGCGGGATAGGTCGCGCGTACTTGCGGGTCGGGTCGCTCTCACCCGTCAGGGCGAAATCGTTGGTGGAAAAGGCGGTGGTGTCGACCAGTCGTACGTCCGCGGGCACGGAAATACCTTCGGTCAGCCGCACCACGTCCCCTGGAACGAGCGCCCGGGATTCGATCTCGGTGAGGACGCCGTCCCGATAGACCTGACTGGTCGGGTCGACGAGCCTTTCGAGCGCCTCCATGGTCTTCTCCGCGCGGTTCTCCTGCACGAAACCGATCAGGGTATTGAAGCCGACGAGGGCGACGAGAACGCCGGCAGTGCCGAGGTCGCCGAGGAACCCCGTGATGGCGGCGCTCGCGAGGAGCAGCACGATCATCCAGTCCGCGAACTGGCGCAGGTAGCGAGTCAGTGTGGATTCCTTCTTGAGCGCGACGATCGCGTTGGAACCCGCAGCGAGCCGCCGCTCGTCCGCCGCGCCGGTCGTCAGCCCAGAGCGGGAGCTTTCGAATGCTCTGAGCACCTCATCAGCCGTTTCCCGATAGATCGATGCGGCGGGGTCAGCGGAATCGGCAGGGTGGAGCTGCGGCAAGCTCATAGCCCAAGGCTACGCTTCGGCCCGGGCGGCGGAGGCCGGGGCACACCAGCCCGGGGTGGCCGGACGGACGTGCAGGGCCTGTGGACCGGGCGTACGCTGTGCTCGTCGGCTACCGCAGAGGGTGACACCGGGGAGAAGCGCATGACACACACCAGGAAGAAGAGCTCGAAGCGATTGGCGCGGCAGCGGGCCTGGAACGACCTCAGCCCCCGTGAACAGACCGGGGTCCTCGTCGCCGGATCGGTGCAGCTCGCGCTCGCCGCGACCGCGTGGACGGACCTGGCGCGGCGTCCGGCCGCGCTCGTCAACGGGCCGAAACTCCTGTGGACCGTCATCATCGGCGTGAACTTCATCGGGCCGATCGCCTACTTCGTGGGCGGCAGGCGGAAAGTGCCCGCAACAACTCCGGTGCCCGTGGCGGCATCGGAGCCCGAAGCCGGTTCAGTGCCCCCTGTGGTCGACGAAGGCGAGTCGGGGCCCATGCCGGGGCTTGCCTAGGCTCCCGGAGACCTCCAGCAGGCGGACCACCCGGTACCGGTGCGGCTGCCAGATGCGCATCGCGGCGACCATGAGCGCGTCGTCGAAGTCCGCGTCGAACAGGGTGTGGCCGATCGCCCCGGCGAGGTGGTAGTCCCCCACCGAGAGCGCATCGGCGTCACCGAACGCCCGCTGGGCGACTTCCGCCGCGGTCCACTCTCCGATCCCCGGCACCGCGCGCAGCCGTGCGCTCGCCTCGGCCGCCGACAGGTCGCTTGCTGCCTCCAACTGACGCGTCACGGCGAGGCAGGTCATCACCGTGCGGGACCGCTGCGGGTCGACGCCGGCGCGATGCCATTCCCAGGAGGGAATGAGTTGCCAGGCCCGCGCCGACGGCGGCACGCGCATTCCGGCGGGTGCCGGGCCGGGCGCCGGTGTCCCGTGCGCACGGACAAGGGCGCGGAACGAGGCCGTGGCCTGCAGGCTGATGACCTTCTGTTCGAGGATCGCGGGGATGAGCGATTCGATGACCCGCCCGGTGCGGGGGATCCGCAGGCCGGGCCAGTGCCGGTGCGCGTCCCGCACGAGCGGATGCTGCGCGTCGAACCCCGAAGGATCGTCGCGCTCCCCGAGAAGTTCCGGCGCGCCCTCGACGGCCTCCTTCGCGCCCTCGCCCCACGCCTCGCAGCGCAGCTCCGTCAGGCCGGACTGGGTGAGTCGCAGGGTTGCGGGCCCGGACCGCGTGAGCGTGGTGCGCCACACGGCACCGTCCGGGCTCACCTGGAACGTGGGGTCTGCACGGCCCCGGCGCAGGCGGGAAAGGGTGAGACCGACATCCGTCGGATGGGCCGGCCGCCACCGGCTCGAGCAGTCGGGTGCCCCCGGTGCGTTGTCAGGTCCCGTCGCTGTGCCCACCCTGACAGCCTAGGGACTGCGTCCGACAGGCCGGGCGTTTCCGCAGGATCAATGCGCTTCGGGTGCGCTTCGAACCTCGGACGCTGAACCTCTGAACCCCCGGTGCCTGGTCAGTGCGCCCCGACCGTGAGGTGCTGCTTGACAATCGGCTCGATCCGCACACTCGTGCGTTCGCAGCCCGAGCACTTGAGCACGTAGAGCGGCAGCGTGACCTGCTTCGCGTGCGCGGCGTTCGGTGTGAGCTGCGCCGATGAATGGCAGAACGGACACGTGATCAGCATGGTTGAGTCCCCTAATTCTCTTACCCGCCACGGTTTTGTAACGTGTACTTCAACGCTAACTCTCCAAACCCGTCGTGGTACCCCCTAGACGGATGTGACGAACTATGTATCCGCACAGAAACGGATGCCTGCCACCGGTCGTGCCCGTCCGATGGCGCCGCTATGGGCTCAGTCCGTGTCGGAGTGCTCGACGACGAAGTCCGCACCCGGGTAGACGACACTCTGGTGCCCTTCGCCGAAGCTAACGAGGTACGGCGGCTGGCCGTCGGGGCCGCGGACCTCGATGATCTCCCCGTGTTTGTCGGGTGTCTCGACCGTCCGGCCGCGAATGATGATTCTGTTGCCGATGATTGCGCGCATGCCCACGCACCTCCTGCGGTTCAAACTACGCCGGGGTGGCCGTTCTCAACAGGGCAGGTCTTCCGGCGGCGGGCAACCCGCCGGCCCGATCCGGAGCCGGTCGCAGAGGGCGGTGAGCTGCTCGAGTTCCTCGTTGGAGAGGGCGTCGCCGAAGCGGGCCGAGATCGAGCCCATGTGGTCGACCGCGACCCTGCGGAACAACGCGTACCCGGCATCCGTCAGCTCGACGATGGCGCCGCGCCCGTCGTTGGGGTCGGTGACCTTGCGGATATACCCGCGCGAGGCCATGCGGTCGATCAGGCGGCTCACGCTCGGCTGGGTGAGCAGAACGTGCTGGTTCAGTTCACGCAGGCGGATGCGGCCATCCGGCTCCCTGGAGAGGTTGAAGAGCACGTCGTATTCGTTGAAGGAGATCTCGCGGGACGGGAAATCGCTCGCGAGGCTGCGCATGATCGCCACCTGCGCGCGGAAGAGCGACTCCCAGGCGGATACTGCGGCCGCTCGATCCGTCACCGGTCCTCCTCAGTCGTGTCTTCCCAGACTAGAGAATCTACGCCGACCCTCGCTGCACAGCTCTTGGCGAATTCGCAGAAAAAATACAGGCGCACAGCTAGCGTTCCGTTACCGGTTCGTTATATATTCGTTGTGCGTCAACCGTTTGCTGTGGCGGAAGACGCGAAATGTGATTGCAGGACACTCTTGGTGCAAGGGAAGAGGGTCGGTCGTTAAGCCTCTACGACCGGCCCTCAATCACTTTAACGCCCCGTCCGCGTCATGACCCCGCCGCTCAGTGCCTACCGAGCACCGCCGCGGCTCATCGCGTATCCACTCGCGCTTGGGCCTCGCGTCTTCTGAGTTCCGGAAAAGACACCTTCGTGTGTTCGACGAAGGTGTTCTTTCCGCAACTCAATCCAGCTGAGCGTCGGTGAAGGTTGCCGGACTGACCCTAGAAGACGTCGGGGCTCGGCGTCGTCGACTGGCGGATCGAGACATCCGCGTGACGGTCGAAGCGGTAGCCGACGCCGCGCACGGTGCGCACGATGTCTTCGTAACGGCCGAGCTTGGCGCGCAGGCGGCGCACGTGCACGTCGATCGTGCGCTCGTTGGGCGCGTCGTCCTCATCTGCGGCGTCCCAGAGCTTTTCGATGAGTTCGGCACGCTCGATCGTGCGGCCTTCACGCAGCACCAGGTACTGCAGGAGTTCGAATTCCTTGTACGTCAGCGCCGCGGTCTCGTTGTCGAGCACGACGCGCTTGCGGGAGATGTCCACGACGACGCCGCCGGCGGCGCGGTCCGGGTCGGCCACGGTGCGGTGGCGGGCCAGGGCGGCCGGGTCCTGAAGGGCGAGGCGAACGACGTCCACGTCGCGGCCGCCGGCCCCTGCCGGGGCGAGCGCCACGGCGGCGTGGGTTTCCGCGTGCGGGGCGAGTTCCTCGGTGAGGGCCTTGAGCGCCTCGACGATGCGGTGCAGCGAGGTGCCGGCCGCGGCGGCCTTGGCCTCGTCGATGCCGACGTAGAGCACGAAGCCGCGGGCCTCTGTGCCCTCCGGGACGGCGCGGATGCGGGGAGCGGCGGGGGCCGGCGCCAGGGCGAGTGCCGGGCGGGCGTTGTGGATGGAGCGGGCGGTGTCAATGTGTGCGAGCGACATGGCAGGAGTCCTTGGGGGTGATGATGCTGGGGTGAACCCGGCGCTCTGCGCGGTTGCGGGTTCGGCAATGGTCGTTGCGACCGGGTGCGGAGCGTCAGAGTGGCTCCGGGAGTTCAACCGACGACTCAGAACCGCGGTGTGCTACACGGGGTTCGGAGGCGAGAGGGGAAGCTCGGCGAGGGTGTCGCGATTCAGCGGCACATTCGGCAACACTCAGCGCGCATGCCGGGCATCATCATGCCGGCATTCCCAAGGGCCTCGAGGGAGGTCAGGAGGCGGAGGGAGGTTGTCATAACTGTGAGTAAAGCCCACTGTTACGGCGTGTGTCAACTTTGTGACGCAGGAAGCCGGGAAACCTGCTGCATCACGTTCGCCCCGGTCGGGTCGAACGGGAGGATCCGTGCCCGATGGACACTTTGTCAGATCTTCCTCGATGAAAAGCCACTTCATCAAAGATTCGTGAAAGTACTGCCTTGCTGCGCTCGTGTGTCGCAGGACCTGCGCGTTCCGCCGGTGTGGTCGGGGCCGGCGGAACGGGGGGAGTGTGCTCTAGACGAGTCCGTACAGACGGTCGCCGGCGTCGCCGAGTCCGGGAACGATGTAGCCGAGCTCGTTGAGGCGCTCGTCGACGGCGCCGAGGACGATCGAGACCTCACGACCGGGGAATGCCGCCTCGACGGCGGCGAGGCCCTCGGGCGCTGCCAGGATGCAGATGGCCGTGACGTCGACGGCGCCGCGATCGAAGAGGAACTTGATGGCCGCGATCAGCGAGCCTCCGGTGGCGAGCATCGGGTCGAGCACGAAGCACTGGCGGTCGGAGAGGTCGTCGGGCAGGCGCTCGGCGTACGTGGTCGGCTGGAGGGTCTCCTCGTTGCGGGCCATGCCGAGGAAGCCGACCTCCGCGGTCGGCAGCAACTTGACCATGCCCTCGAGCATGCCGAGGCCGGCGCGCAGGATCGGCACGACGAGCGGCTTCGGGTCGCTGATCTGCACCCCGTGGGCCAGCCCGACCGGGGTTTCGACGGTAATGTCTTCGACCCGCACCCCGCGGGTTCCCTCGTAGGCGAGGAGCGTCATGAGCTCCTCCACGAGGGAGCGGAAGAGCGGTGAGGAGGTGCGTTTGTCCCGCAGAACCGTCAGTTTATGGGTGATGAGCGGATGGTCGGCTACATGGACTCGCATAGGCTCAATCTACTAGCTGGGGGAGGTATCCGGATGGGCGAGCAGGGTCGCGAGCACCGCGAATGGATGGAGCTTGCCCTCCGGGAGGCCCGCGCCGCCCTCGAAACGGGCGACGTTCCCGTCGGCGCGATCGTGGTCGACGCCTCCGGGGCTGTCATCGGCCGCGGCCGCAACGACAGGGAGGCACGGCAGGACCCGACCGGCCACGCCGAGATCGTCGCCATCCGGGCAGCGGCCGCAGCTCTCGGCGACTGGCACCTGACCGGTTGCACGCTCGTGGTCACGCTCGAACCCTGCGTGATGTGTGCGGGCGCGATCCTGGCCGCGCGCATCCCGGTCGTCGTCTTCGGCGCCTGGGACGAGAAGGCGGGCGCGGCCGGCTCCGTCTACGACGTGCTGCGCGACCGCAGGCTCAACCATCGTGCCGAGGTCTACGCCGACGTCGACGCCGAGGAGTGCGGCGCCCTGCTCCGGGAGTTCTTCAGCGATCCAGCCCGTCGAGCCATTCGCTGAACAAAGCGCGGGACGCATCCTGCATTGTCCCGGCGTAGAGCTCGCGCTCCGCGCGCAGCGCCTCAGGGTCGAGGCCGGCCGCGGCGAGCTCGGCGGCGGATGCCTGCATCCAGACCTCGTGCATGGCCGGTGTCACTTCGGGGTGGAATTGCACGGCGAGCGCCCAGTTGCCGATGGAGAAGGCCTCGTTGCCGTACTGCGGTGAGCCGGCGAGGCGGGTCACGCCCTCCGGGAGGTCGAAGGTGTCGCTGTGCCACTGCAGCACCGGAACGCCGGCCACGTGGCGGAGCGGTCCGGCGGCGCCGAGACTCGTGGGCTCGACCGTGCGGAAGCCGATCTCGTTGGTCGGCCCCGGGTAGACCCTGGCGCCGAGGGCGTTGGCCATCAGCTGCGCGCCGAGGCACACGCCGAACACCGGGCGCTCTGCGGCGAGCCGGTTCTGCAGGATCGTGATCTCCTCCGCGAGCGCGGGGAACCGGTCGGTCTCATACGCTCCCATCTCGCCGCCGAGCACGACGACGAGGTCGGCGGCCGTCGGGTCGATCCCCGCGAGGTCGTCGCTGAGGATCTCGACGTAGTCCACCGTGTAGCCGTGCTCGTGGAGCACGGGCTCGAGGTTGCCGAGATGGATGGTGGCGTCGTGCCGCAGCACGAGCGCCGTCCGCGTCACAGCGACCGGTGCGGCATCCGTGGCCGCGGCGGCCGGCACTGCGCTCATTCCCGGCCCCGGATGATGATGGTGTCGGTGAGCGGGCCGTGCTGGCTCGGGTCGTGGAACACGTCGGGCTCGAGGTAGATCGCGCGGGCGCTCGGCATGGCCGCCCGCACCCGTTCCTCGATCACGTCGATCGACGCCGCGACGTCGGAGAAGCGCAGTTCGGCGTCGAACGCGAGCTTCGCGGCCACGAGCAGTTCGTCCGGCCCGAGGTAGAGCGTCTTCATGTGGATGATGCGCTGGGTCTCCGGGCCGTTCAGGATCGCACGCTGGATCTTGGCGGTGTCGGCGGTGCCGGCGCCCTCGCCGACGAGGAGGCTCTTCGTCTCGATTCCGAGCACGATCGCCACGAGCACGAGGAGCACGCCGATGCAGATGGTCCCGATCGCGTCCCAGATCGGGTCGCCGGTGACGATGGTCAGGCCGACGCCGAGGAACGCGAGCACGAGCCCGCTGAGCGCCGCGACGTCTTCGAGCAGCACGACGGGCAGCTCGGGGGCCTTCGCGTGGCGGATGAACTGCACCCAGGTCTCCTTGCCCCTGGTGTGGTTCGACTCCTTGATCGCGGTGCGCAGCGAAAACGATTCGAGGGCCATGGCCACGAGCAGCACGAGGATCGGCAGCCACGGCACCTCGAGCGGGTGCGGGTCTTGCAGCTTCTGCACGCCCTCATACAGGGAGAACACGCCGCCGATGGAGAACAGGATGATCGAGACGACGAAGGCGTAGACGTAGCGTTCGCGCCCGTAGCCGAACGGATGCTCGGTGTCGGCGTCCTTACGTGACTTGCGGCCCCCGAGCAGCAACAGCAGCTGGTTGCCGGAGTCGGCGAGGGAGTGCACGCCCTCCGCGAGCATCGAGGAGGAACCGGAGAACGCCCAGGCGATGAGTTTTGTCGCGGCGATGCCCAGGTTCGCCCCGAGTGCCGCGATGATGGCCTTGTTCCCCGAAGATGCGCTCATGGAGCAATTCTAGGAGGCCCCCGAGGCTGCGAAACGCCCCGAAAGTAGACTGGTTGCATGACCGAGACTGCCGCCACCGCGGTGACCCCCACCGTCCTGCCCGCCATCGCCTTCCTCGGGGCCGGATCGATGGCGCGTGCCGTCCTCACCGGGCTGCTGACCCCCGCCGTGACGGTCGAGGGCGGCATCCGCGCCACCAACCGCACCGCGGAGAAGGCCGCAGAGCTGCGGGACCTGCCCGGCGTCACCGCGTGGGCCACCGCGCTCGATCCGGACGCCAACCGCACCGCTGTGACCGGGGCCCGCATCGTCGTCGTCGCGGTGAAGCCGGCGATGGTGCCCGACCTCCTTCGCGAGATCGCGTCGTCGCTCGCGCCGGGCACCCTGGTGCTGAGCGTCGCGGCCGGCGTCACGATCGCCACGTTCGAAGCGCTCCTGCCGGCATCCGTCGCCGTGATCCGGTCGATGCCCAACACCCCCGCCCTCGTCGGCAAGGCCGTGACCGGCCTGAGCGCAGGCACCCGCTCCACCGAGGCCGACCTCGACCTGGCCAGGGCCCTGTTCGGCACCGTCGGTTCGGTGCTCGTCGTTCCGGAGGAGAAGCTCGACGCGCTGAGCACGATCAGTGGCTCCGGCCCGGCCTATGTGTTCTACCTGATCGAGGAGTTCACCCGCACGGCCATCGACAAGGGCTTCACCCCCGAGGAGGCCGCCGTGCTCGTCAACGGCACCTTCCTCGGGGCGAGCACCCTTCTCGCGGCAAGCCCGCTGTCGCCCGGCGAACTGCGCCGCCAGGTGACGAGCCCGCACGGCACCACGGAGCGCGCGGTGTGGGAACTCGAGAAGGGCGGCCTCAAGGACCTCTTCGACCGGGCGACGGATGCCGCACTCGCCCGTGCCCGCGAACTCGCCGCCCCGGCGGAGTAACCAGCCGGCGTCACGCGCGGCACGATCCGTGTGCTGCGGCGCAATCGAGGCCGGGACCAACGGCCTGGGGCGTCGGCACTGAGGAAAGCACCCCGCCAGGCTGTGCAATTCTGCCCGTCATCTGGACTAAGTTTCGACTATGACTCAACGACGGTATGCACGGCTCACCCTCCTCGCTGCAGCCGCCGTCGCCGCGCTGATGGCTGGCTGTGCGTCACCGTCGACAGACGTCGCCGCGCCCGCGCCGACTGCAACGACCAGCGCGAGTGACCTGGCCACGACGACGCCCACCCCGGCAGAGACGCCGACGACGGCTCCGTCTTCGGCCCAGACAACCTGCCCGACAGCGTTCGTCGACGCCGAGAATGCGAAGCTGACCCAGGACGGGCTTGCACCGCGAAGCCCCGGCGCGAACACGGACCTCGACGCTCTGGCGGGCGCGACGGGTCTGCGTTGCACGTGGACCAAACCGGGCACAGACATCGTGGTGTGGTACGGAGAATGGCCCGGCGACCTGGGAACGTGGGAGGACGTGCGCACGAAGCTTTTGGCCGACGGGTACACGGCGACGGGGGACCTGTCGGTGTCGAGACCGGTTTCCGAGTACGATTCGGCCGTCTCGTACCTCGGTGGCGTGCTGTACTACGTGAGTCCTTCCTCACTGATCGCCTCGGTTCGAGCCCTGGAGTAGAAGCTCAGCCGCAGGCTTCTTCCGAATCTCACCAGGCCCGGCCGCAGGACGTGCGGCAATCCGGCAAACGGGGTCGTCGTAGTATCCCTTCGCGGGAATGACTAGCCTAAAGGTATGGCAGACATCTTCGGCGTGGTGGCGGACTCGACTCGACGCGAAATATTACGCATTCTCCTCGAGCGATACAACCAGTCCGGGGCTGCCGGCGGCGAGCTCAGCGTGTCTGACATCGTCGTGCAACTCGGCCTCAGCCAGCCGACCGTCTCCAAGCACCTCAAGGTGTTGCGCGAGGCAGGACTCGTCGGCGTGCGCGAGGCAGGGCAGCACCGTTATTACCATCTCGACTATGCCCCCCTGGAGGAGATCGAAGACTGGCTGATCCCATTCCTGAGCGTCGATTTCGACGCCGCAACGGAGGAGGAAGCCGAAGAGGCCGAGGGTCTCAAGGAAGAACAGCGGGCCTTCGCGACCGCGATCGGCAAGGTCTTCGCCGACACCTCATTCCAGGTCGCGCATGCCGTCAAAGACGTTAAACCGCGCAAATGGCGGAAGAACGAATAGAACAATCAGCAGTACTCGACCGGCAACCGCCGACCGAGCGTCGAGCGTCGCGCTTATCCGCTAGACTGGCACTTTCGTGTCTGTCGCGAATCTCGCGGCGAAATCAAATCTTGTGAGGTCCGTGTGGGTTCTGTAATTAAGAAGCGACGCAAGCGTATGGCGAAGAAGAAGCACCGCAAGCTGCTTCGTAAGACCCGCCATCAGCGTCGCAACAAGAAGTAGGACGGCTTAGCCCGTCCCCAAGCGTGAGCGTTAGGTCCTTCCGGGCCTAGCGCTTTTTGCTTGCCCGGACCCGGTTCGCGCGCGCAGCCCGGCGGATGCTCGCCCGCTTCATCCGCATCACGGGCCAGTCGCGCGCCGCCGCATACCGCGCGAGCGCGGCGTCCGGGTTGACCACGACCGGGTGGCCGACCAGGTCGAGCAGCGGAATGTCGTTGTGGGAGTCCGAGTACGCCCAGCAGTCTGCGAGGTCGACCCCGCTCGCCGTCGCTCGTGCCCGGGCCGCCTCGGACTTCAGCGCGCCGTGACAGACCCCGGCGGCCAGACGACCCGTGAAGATGCCGTCATCGGCCTCGAGCACGGTCCCGACCGCGCCCGTGAAGCCGAGGCGCACGGCGATCACGTCGGCGACCTCCTGCACGCTCGCGGTGAGCAGCCAGACCTCGTGGCTGTTCTCGAGGTGCCGCCTGGCCACCGCGACCGTCTCCGGCCAGAGCCGGCGGGTGAGCTTCGTGTCGAAGATCTCCTCGCTCAACCGGATGAGCTCGGCCTGTTCGAACCCGACGGCGACTTCGAGGGCACGCAGCAGCACCGTGGAGAGGTGATCGCGGTTCTCGCCGACGGCGAGGAACCGGGCCTGCTTCCAGCCGAAGGAGGTGATATCGCGCCGGGTGATCAGCCCGCACCGCCAGGCGGCGACGCCCAGATGATAGAGGCTCGCCCCTCGCATCAGGGTGTTGTCGACATCGAAGAACGCGATGGCGCGCGGGGGAGTGGCTTGGAACATCTCCCTTGGAGTCTAGTTGGGTCACCATGCCGTGCCCGGCTTAGGCTGAGTGCATGCCCACTGCACTCCTCACCCTGATCGGCAAGCCCGGCTGTCACCTCTGCGACGATGCTCGTGAACTCGTGACGGATGTCGTCCGCACCCTCGACGGAACGCCCGGAGCACCGGAGATGGCCATCGAGGAGCGTTCGATCCTGGACGACGCGGCCCTGAGCGAGCTGTATCTGGAGGACATTCCCGTGCTGATGATCAACGGCAAGGTGCACAACTACTGGCGGATCGATCCCGACCGGCTCCGCGCGGCCCTTCTGGCCGTCAAATGATCCGGCACGTGGTGTCGTGG
The DNA here is from genome assembly GCF_035019865.1 of Cryobacterium sp. 10I5. Classification (NCBI taxonomy): domain Bacteria; kingdom Bacillati; phylum Actinomycetota; class Actinomycetes; order Micrococcales; family Microbacteriaceae; genus Cryobacterium; species Cryobacterium sp. 10I5. The sequence continues at coordinate 13,756 of NZ_JASJVI010000028.1, read as the reverse complement.
CGGCTCGCCGCAGCAGACCCCGCCGCACGTGCGGCCGATGCCGCCGAAATCGTCGAGCGCCTCGAGGCCCTCGTCGGCGTCGTCCCCGAGATCCGCACCCTGCAGGTCGGCACGGATGTCGTCGGGAACCCCAACTGGGACGTCGTGCTGATCGCGGACTACGAAGACCTCGACGCGCTCGCGCGCTACCAGGCGCATCCGGCCCACGAGGCCGCGGGTGCCTTCATCCGCTCCGTCGTCGCCGAGAAGGCCACGGTCGACGTCCAGTTCTGAACCCGGCGGTCTTCAGACGGCGATTCGCCACGCAACGCCGAAACGCAGGACGTCCGGGCTGCTGAGGCTGTGTGAGCCTCAGGGCGCCGGAAATCCTGCGTTTCGTGGTGCCGTCGGGGCCGTGGCCCCCGCGATTTACGGCTCGAGGCGGGTCGGGCCGCGGAACAGGTAGGTGACCTCGCGGATGCTGGCCTGGTGCAGCATCAGCATGAGCACCCGGGCGAGGCCCATGCCGAAGCCGCCGTGCGCGGGGACGCCGTAGCGGAAGAAGTCGAGGTAGCCGCCGAGCTCTTCCGGGTCGAGGCCCTTCTCGATCGCCTGGGCGGTGAGCACGTCGATGCGATGCTCACGCTGCGCGCCGGTGGAGATCTCGGTGCCGTTGAAGATCAGGTCGTAGCTGTTGGTGATGGTCTGGTCGTTCTCCGGACGCATGTGGTAGAACGGGCGGATGCTCGCGGCGTAGTCGGTGAGGAACACGAACTCGTGGCCGTAGGTCTCGAGCACGTACGCGGCGATCTGGCGCTCGCCCTCCGGGTCCATGTCGTCGTCGTCGCGCGGAACCTCGTAGCCGCGGCTCTTGACGATCTCCTTGGCCTCGGCGAGGGGGATGCGCGGGAACGGCTGCGTCGGAACGCTCACCTCGACGCCGAACAGGGCGAGTACTTCTTCGCCGTGCTTGGCCTTGACGGCCGTGAAGCCGGCGACGAGGAGTTCCTCGTGCAGCTGCATGACGTCTTCGTGGCTGTCGATCCAGCTGATCTCGGCGTCGACGCTCGTGAACTCGGTCGCGTGGCGGCTCGTGAAGGACGGGTCGGCGCGGAATGCCGGTCCGACTTCGAAGACCTTGCCGAAGCCGGCGGACTGGGCCATCTGCTTGAAGAACTGCGGGCTCTGCGCGAGGTAGGCCTTGGTGTCGAAGTAGTCGACCTCGAAGAGCTCTGCACGGGACTCGCTCGCGCTCGCCATCAGCTTCGGGGTGTGCAGCTCGATGAAGTCGTGTTCGATCCAGTAGGTGCGCAGAGCGTGCTCGAAGGTGGTCTGGATGCGGAAGATCAGGTTCTGCTTCGGCTGGCGCAGGTCGAGGAAGCGCCAGTCGAGGCGCTTGTCGAGGCTCGAGTCCGCGGCGATCGGCGTCTCGGGGATGGCGGCGGTGACGACCGTAAGCGTCGCGAGCTTGATCTCGATCCCGCCGAGCTTGACGCGTTCGTCGTGCTTGAGCTCACCGGTCACGGTGATGAAGCTGCCCTGGGCGAGCGCGGAGATCGTGGAAGCCGGCTCGTCGGCGACGACGGCACCGTCGGCATCCGTCGTGCGGGGGTTCACGAGCTGCACCGCACCAGACTCGTCGCGCAGCACGACGAACTGCACCTTCTTCTGGTCGCGGACCGTGTCGACCCACCCCGAGACCGTCACGGTTCCGTTGGAGAGGGCGGCCAGGTTCTTGATCAATACGCGCGAAGTCACCAGATAAGTTTAGCGGCACCGGCTCTCGGCTAATTCATGGGCACCTCCTCCGTAGAATGAGCGGGTGGTAGCCAGCCAGATCCATCTCGTCCGTCACGGTGAAGTGTTCAATCCCGAGCGCGTGCTGTACGGCAGGCTGCCCGAATTCCGGCTCTCCGATCTCGGCGCCGCCATGGCGACCACCGCCGCCGTCGATCTCGCCGAACGGGGCCGGCCGGTGCGCCGCGTCATCGCCTCCCCCCTGCAGCGCACGCGCGAGTCCGCGGCGCCGATCGCCGCGGCGTTCGGCCTGCCCGTCGAGATCGACGAGCGCATCATCGAACCGACCAACAAATTCGAGGGCAAACGGATGTCTGGCGAGCACAGCGCCCTGCGCGACCCGCGCAACTGGCCGGCCATGCTCAACCCGCTGCGACCGAGCTGGGGCGAACCGTACCGGGCGATCTCCGCGCGGATGCTCGCCGCGATCGACGAGGCCTTCAACTCCGTGACCGACGGCGACGTCGTGCTCGTCAGCCACCAGCTGCCGATCTGGATGGTGCACCGCTCCCTCGCCGGCGAGCGGCTCGCGCACGACCCCCGCGGCCGCCGCTGCGCCCTGTCGAGCATCACCACGCTGTCCTGGCGCGGCGAGGGACTCGTGGAGATCAGCTACGCGAACCCGGCAGCCGCGCTGCAGGCCGGGGCCACGGACGTAGGAGCGGTGTGAAGGCCGCTCCCGGGAACGGAATGCCCCCGCGTCGGCGCCGCGCCGCCGGCCTGGGCGGCCTGACAGGGCTGCTCGCCCTTGCCCTCGTGCTCACCGGCTGCTCGACCGACCCGCTCGCCGACCAGTACCGTGCCGGCAGCAACAAGGGCTTCATCGCCGGCGACGGCAGCGTCACGGAGATCGCCGCCGCCGACCGCGGAGCCGCCGTGACCTGGAGCGGTCTCGACGAGACCGGCGCCGCCGTGTCGAACACCGACTACGCCGGAAAAGTGCTCGTGGTCAACTTCTGGTACGCAAGCTGCGCCCCGTGCCGCGCCGAGGCCCCGGCCCTGCAAAAGCTCAACGCCGAGTTCTCCGGCAAGGGCGCCGAGTGGCTCGGCGTGAACGTGCGCGACCAGGCCGCGAACGCGATCGCATTCAACCAGAGCTACGGCATCACCTACCCCTCGATCATGGATGTCGACGGTGGGGCCATGCAGCTCGCCTTCAGCGGCAGCATCCCGCCCAACGCGGTGCCGACCACCCTCGTGCTCGACAAGAGCGGCCGGGTCGCCGCGCGCATCCTCGGCGCCCTGTCGACGCCGTCGATCCTGGAGACCATTGTGCGCGACGCCATCGCCGAGGTCCCCGCGGCGTGAACAATCCCTTCGGCGAAATCGTCTTCAGCGGCCAGCTCCTGTTTGCGATTCCCATCGCTGTCCTGGCCGGGCTCGTCTCGTTCGCGTCCCCATGCATCCTGCCGCTCGTGCCCGGCTACCTCGCATACATCGGCGGGTTCACCGACGGCCGGTCGACGGCCGGCCGCGGCGACCGGCGCGGCCGGAACCGGCTCCTGGCCGGCGTCGGCCTCTTCGTGCTCGGCTTCACCCTCGTCTTCGTGCTGACCGGGGTCGTCTTCGGCGCCGCCGGGTTCTGGCTCAACCAGTACCGCGACCTCGTCACCCGGATCGCCGGCGTCGTCGTGATCCTGCTCGGGCTCGTCTTCGTCGGCCAGTTCGCCGCCCTGCAGCGCACGATGAAGACGACCTGGCGCCCGCGCGCAGGGCTCGCCGGCGCCCCGCTACTCGGCACGGTCTTCGCGGTCGGCTGGACCCCGTGCACCGGTCCGACGCTCACCGCGATCAACTCGCTCAGCCTCACCACGGGCTCCCCGTGGCAGGGCGGCCTGCTCGCGCTGTTCTACGCGCTCGGCCTCGGCATCCCTTTCCTTCTCATCGCGCTCGGCCTCAACTGGGCGACCGGGGCGGTGTCGTTCCTGAAACGGCACGTCCGCGCGATCAATCTGTTCGGGGGCGTGCTCCTCGTCGTCATCGGCGTCCTCATGGTGACCGGCGTCTGGAATGCCTGGCTCCTCGACCTGCAAGGAGTGATCGGCAGTTATGTCCCGGCCATCTGACCACTACGATTCCCCAGCGCCGGCCCCGGCGTCCGACGACGTCACCCAGCCCAGGCTGGGCCTTATCGGCTGGCTGCGCTGGTTCTGGCGCCAGCTCACCAACATGCGCACCGCCCTGTTCCTGCTCCTCCTGCTGGCGATCGCCGCCGTGCCCGGCTCCCTCGTCCCGCAGCGCAGCTCGGACCCGAACGGTGTCACCCAGTACTTCGCGGACAACCCCGACCTGGCTCCCGTGCTCGACAAGATCCAGGCGTTCGACGTGTACTCGTCGGCGTGGTTCTCGGCGATCTACCTGCTCCTGTTCATCTCGCTGATCGGCTGCGTGATCCCGCGCACGAAGCACCACTTCCAGGCGCTCAGGGCTCAGCCGCCGCGCACGCCGGCACGGCTCATGCGGCTCGCCGGCTTCACCGAGCGAACGGCCCCCGCGGACACGGATGCCGCGGCCGCTGTCGACTCCGCCCGCTCGCTCCTGAAGAAGAGCGGCTACCGCGTCGCCCTCTTCGACAGCGCGCCCCGCGGCGGCGCCCGGGAATTCTCGGCGTCGGCCGAGCGCGGCTACCTGCGCGAGACCGGCAACCTCGTGTTCCACTTCGCGCTCGTCGGCATCCTGATCACGGTCGGTTTCGGCAGCGGCTTCGGGTTCAGCGGCCAACGGGTGCTCGTCGAGGGCCAGACCTTCGTGAACACCCTGCTCGCCTACGACTCGTTCAGCCCCGGCCGGTTCTTCAGCGACGCGAGCCTCGAACCGTACAAGCTCACCCTCGACGACTTCAGCGTCACCTACGAGACCCAGAACCTCAAGGCCTACGGCCAGGCGATCGACTACTCCGCCGCCGTGAGCGTCACCCGCCGCGGCGAAGCCCTCCAGAACGGCGTCGTCAAGGTCAACGCCCCGATGCGCACCGGCGGCACCGACGTCTACCTGCTCGGCAACGGCTACGCGCCCTCGATCACCGTCAAGGACCCCAACGGGGTCGTCGTCTTCACCGACGCGGTACCGTTCCTGCCGCAGGACGCGAACCTCACCTCGCTCGGCGTGATCAAGGTGCCGGACGGCCTCAGCGAACAGCTCGGCATGATCGGCTTCTTCTACCCGACCCAGGCGGCGAGCTCCACGGGCGCCTTCTACTCGTCCTACCCGGACCTCGAGTACCCGATGCTCACCCTGAACATCTACTCGGGTGACCTCGGGCTGAACGCCGGAGTGCCGACATCCGTCTACTCGCTCAACACCGACAAGATGACGCGGCTCACCGGCGGCAAGACCGGCGTGAAGTCGCTCGAGCTCAAGCCAGGCGAGACCCAGCAGCTGCCGAACGGACTCGGCTCTGTCACCTTCAATGACGCGCACCCCGGCGCCGCCGCCGGCGACTTCTCCGGCTCGGTGCTGCGCTTCGCGTCCTTCGACATCCACCACGACCCGACCCAGGTCTGGGTGCTGTCCTTCGCTGTTCTCGCGCTGCTCGGACTGCTGACGAGCCTGTTCGTGCCGCGGCGCCGCGTCTGGGTCAAGGCGATCGAGCAGGACGACGGAACGCTGACCCTCGAGTACGCGGGGCTCGCCCGCGGCGAGGACCCGGCCCTCGAAGCCGCCGTGACCGACATCGCAGACCGTCATGGGCGACTGCTGATATCCTCCACATCAGCCGTCCCGGCGACCGAACAGAATTAGGCTGACCACGTGAATCTCAACGAGCTCTCGATCCTGAGCCTCTACTCGGCGATGGCCGTCTATGCGCTCGCCTTCATTTCCTTCGCCTTCGACCTCGCGAAGCGCTCCGCGGCCGTGAAGACCGCGGACGAAGCGGCGGGCCTCGCGGCCCTGGCCGCCGTCCCGGTCGGCGTCGGCGCGGCGAACGGGACGCAACCGGTGGGCTCGACCGCGACCCTCGATGGGGCGGCCCCTGCGGGCACGGCCGGTGCCGCGGCATCCGCCGGCACGATCGTCAACCGGATCAGCGCCCGGATCGCGAACGACGCTGCCACCCCGTACGGTCGCTCGAAGAGCCTGCGGATCGGCGTCTCGCTGACCGTGCTGGCCTGGGCGATCCACCTGGTGGCCGACGTGCTGCGCGGCTTCGCGGCCGGCCGGGTGCCGTGGGCGAACATGTACGAGTTCGCCATGACGGGCACCCTGCTCATCGTGACCGTGTTCCTGATCGTGCTCACCCGTGCCGACCTGCGCTTCCTCGGCACCTTCGTGACCGGCATGGTGCTCGTCCTGCTCGGCATCGCTGCGCTGCGCTTCTACGTCGAGGTCGCCCCGCTGCCTCCGGCACTCCAGTCGGCGTGGCTCGTCATCCACGTCTTCGTCGCCTCGCTCGGCACCGGGTTCTTCGCTCTCGGCTTCGCCCTCTCCGTGGTGCAACTGCTGCAGTTCCGGCGAGAGGCGCTCGTCGCGAGCGCCGGCCGCGTGCGACTGCGCTTCCTCGCGACGCTGCCCTCGGCCGCGACCCTGGAGAACCTGGCATACCGGGTGCACATCATCGGCTTCATCCTCTGGACGTTCACCCTGATGGCCGGCTCGATCTGGGCCGAGAAGGCCTGGGGCCGGTATTGGGGCTGGGACACCAAGGAGGTCTGGACCTTCATCATCTGGACCATCTACGCCGGCTACATCCACGCGCGCGCGACCCGCGGCTGGCGCGGCTCACGCTCCGCGTGGCTCGCGATCGTCGGTTTCAGCGCGGTGATGTTCAACTTCGGCGTCGTCAACGTCTTCTTCAAGGGACTGCACGCCTACTCGGGCCTCTAGCCCTAACCAATTCGACGGAGATTTTGGGTTTCCGACGCGTAGGAGGCCGGGTAAACCGGTTCAGAACGGAAAAACTCCGTCGAATTGGTTCGGGGCGGGTCAGCCTGCGAGCGGTGCCTCGGGAGTCGCGGCGGGTTCGGCGGCGAGCAGGGCGTAGCAGCGGGTGAGGCGGGCGATCCACCAGGCGCTGCGCTCGGCGGATGCCGCGTAGCGGTCGAGCAGGTCGGCGTCCGGCACGACGCGGCGCACGGGGATGCGTCCGTCGACGGGGAGCAACGGCTCATGGGTGACGTCGGCGGCGAGCAGGGAGGCCGTGCCGAGCCCGCAGTCGAACTCGAGGCCGGGGATCGCCGCGGCGAGGTACGCGCCCATGGCGATACCGACCGAGGTGTCAAGGGCACTCGAGACGACGACCGGCAGGCCGGCCTGCTCGACGAGGTCGAGCGCGACGTGGATGCCGCCGAGCGGCGCCGCCTTGATCACGAGGATGTCGGCAGAACCGGTCGTCGCGACGAGCAGCGGATCGTCGGCGCGGCGCACACTCTCGTCGGCCGCGACGGGGATGCCGAGGTAGTCGGCGGAGCGACGGCGGATCTCGGCGAGTTCCTCGATGCTCGCGCAGGGCTGTTCGACGTACTCGAGGTCGAACTCGCCGAGGGCGTTCAGCGCGTGTTCGGCTTCGTCGAGATTCCAGAGGCCGTTCGCGTCCACCCGGATGCGTCCCTCCGGTCCGAGCACCCGGCGCACGGCGCGCACGCGTGCGACGTCCTCTGCGAGGGTCTGCCCGGGGGCGGCGACCTTCACCTTGGCCGTGCGGCACCCGGGAAAGCGGGCGAGGACATCCGCCACGAGCTCTGCGTCGATCGCCGGGACGGTCGCGTTGACCGGGATGCTCTCGCGCAGGAGGGCGGGCGTCGGGGTCCAGCCGAAGTCGATCGCGGCGCGCAGCCAGGCGACGGACTCTGCGTCGTCGTACTCGGCGAACGGTGCGAACTCCGTCCAGCCCTCGGGACCCTCGAGGAGGAGTGCCTCGCGGGTGTCGATTCCGCGGAATCGGGTGATGAGCGGCAACGCGACAATGCGGGCCGTTCCGAGCAACTCTGCGAGTGGGGGAAGCATGCTTCCAGTCTGCCAGCCGGGCGCGGGTGCGGCCGACCGGTCGCCACGCGGGTGTGGGGCCGCGCGTGTGGGGCCGCGCGCCAGATCCGCCGCTTCGCGCCAGGCATGCTGGGCGCGAAGCGGCGCACGTGGCGCGCGCGGGAGTGAAGGAGGCGCGAAGCGGCGCACGTGGCGCGCGGCCGGTGCGCCGAGTCCGTCGCGCGGGAGGCTAGAGGGAGTCGGAGTCGTGGTTGAAGACGCCGTCGACCTCGAGGTCGAGGTCGTCCCCGTTGGTGGGCTTGACGTCGATGACCGCGAACGCGATGCCGGGCATGATCAGAAGGTAGGCATCCTCGAAGCGACCACCGCCGCTGTTGACCGGAAGCCAGTACGGCTGCCCGGACGTGACGGCCGCGGTGATCTCGTTCCGGATCGACTCCGCGGACCGGCCGCCGAGGGAGTACTGCTGACCGCCATAGACGATGTCGACACGAATCATGGTTCGTCCTTCGTCGCGAGCACGGATGTCGGCCGGTGCGGCTCGGGGACGAGCTGCAGCCCGCCCGAGGAGTTGGCGGTCAGCATGAGCGCCTCCACCCAGTCGCGGTTGAGGCTCGGTGAGCGACCCCCGAAGTACTTGAAGGCGAGCGGTATCGCCGGATGCAGCCAGATCGTGCTTCGGCCGTCACCTCCGGACGGGTCGTCCCTCCACGTGAAGTAGAAGCACTCCCCTCGGCGCAGCTTGGCTCCGATGACCACCTGGATGTGTGCCAGGATGCGATCGTCAAAGTCGGCCGTCACCGTCGCGTTATAGGTGAGCTTTCCCATGATTCCCTCGTTGGCGCGTCATACAGAATTATTGCTACAAAAACGAGACGTTGCCAATGCTCATTTCGGGGGGTCTCCCGGAGCCGTGGAAAAGTTCGGAGCCGTGGAAAAGTTCAGTGCCGTGGGAAAGTCCGGTCACGCCCGAACCGGGCTGCGCGGGTGCCGAGGCGGCACCCGCACAACCCGTCAGGGACGTACCGGTCCTGCGGCGAGCTAGTCGCGCAGGTATCGTTCGAGCCGGGGCACGTGCAGGAGGGCGAGCGCGCGCTTTTCGATCTGGCGGACCCGCTCCCGGGTGACGCCCTGGATGACGGCGATCTGGTCGAGGGTGCGCGGCTCGTCGCCGTCGAGCCCGAACCGGGCCTTCAGGATCGACCGCTCGCGCGGCGGCAGAGCGTCGAGGTAGAAGCAGATGTCCGCGGCACGCAGCGTGACCGTCGCGTACTCGTCGGGCTGGGGCAGGTCGTCGTCGATGATGAGTTCCGAGATGTCCCCGACGCCGTCACCGACGGGGGAATGCAGGGAGATCGGTTCGTTGTCGTACTGCAGCAGCCGCGAGACGTCGCGGATGGGGATCTGCGCCGCCTCGGAGAGTTCCTTGAGCGAGGGGTCGCGGTCGAGGGTGCTCGTGAGGTCGCGGCGGATGCGCTTGATCTTGTTGAGCTTCTCCGCGGTGTGCACGGGGATGCGGATCATCCTGGACTTGTCGGCCATTCCGCGGTGGATCGCCTGGCGGATCCACCAGGTCGCGTAGGTGGAGAACTTGTAGCCGGTCATGAAGTCGTACTTCTCGACCGCTCGGACGAGGCCGATGTTGCCGTCCTGGACGAGGTCCATGATCGGCACCCCGCGGCCCGAGTAGTGCTTCGCGATGCTGACGACGAGGCGGAGGTTGGCTTCGATGAAATGGTTCTTCGCCCGGCCGCCGTCGTGGGCGAGCCAGGCCAGTTCCCGGGAGAGCTCGGGGTCGTCGACCCCGTGCGCGAGCTTCTCCGCGGCGAACAGGCCGACCTCGATGCGCCGGGCGAGGTTGACCTCGTCCTCGGCGCTCAGGAGGGGGCCCTTGCCGATGCGACGCAGGTAGTCGCCGAAGGCATCCGTGGATGCCCGGCTGTACCGGGAGGCTGCGGTGCTGCCGGTCGAACGCGCGGACGAGCCGGCCGGGTTGATCGAGGGGAGTGGGGCGCGATAGGAGTCTGGCGAATCGAACAGCTCGCGGGACGGAGCGGACGTGTTCATGGTGACGGTCATGGTCGTACCGCCGTTCCGATGGCATTCCGGTGTTTTCTGGTCGTGTCTGCTGGGGTCGTGCGGAACTCTGTGGTGTTCTGTGTTCGGTTTGCCACGTCGTTGTGGAGTGGCAGGTCGATTCGGGCTTTTGACTGTGTGTCTAGGTCGTTCATGACTACCTCCGGGTCTCACTCAGATCACAAGTACACATGGTGAAAATGGGGCGCTCAAGGGGGTTGACTTTGCCTCCACAAAAGGGGTATTTCTCACTTTTACCGGCGTGTCGCTTGGTTTTCCGTGCCCCGGTGTGTGAGAGCGCGGCCATCCGGTCCCGCGTCGGCCGATCAGTCCCGGGCGCCCGCGCAGGGTGCGCCGCGTAGGCTTGCTGCATGATCGAACAGGTGTCTGAAATCTTCGACCCGAGCCAGTGGCAACTCGTCCCGGGCTTCGAGTCCCTGACCGACGTGACGTACCACCACGACCTCACCGGGCAGATCGCGCGCGTCGCGTTCAACCGACCGGAGGTGCGTAACGCGTTCCGGCCGCACACCGTCGACGAGCTGCAGTCCACCCTCGAAGACGCCCGGATGAACCCGCGGATCGGCGTCGTCCTCCTCACCGGAAACGGACCGAGCCCGAGGGACGGCGGCTGGGCGTTCTGCTCGGGCGGCGATCAGCGCATCCGTGGCCGTGACGGCTACAAGTATGCGGAGGGCGACACCGCCAGCGGCATCGACAAGGCCCGCAGCGGTCGACTGCACATCCTCGAGATCCAACGACTGATCCGCTTCATGCCCAAGGTCGTCATCGCCGTCATCCCCGGCTGGGCCGCCGGCGGCGGGCATTCCCTGCACGTGGTCTGCGACCTCAGCATCGCGAGCGCAGAACACGCCAAGTTCAAGCAGACGGATGCAAACGTCGGCTCCTTCGACGCCGGTTACGGCAGCGCATACTTCGCCCGCCAGGTCGGGCAGAAGGCCGCGCGCGAGGTCTTCTTCCTGGCCCGCGAGTACTCGGCCCAGCGCGCCCTCGAGATGGGCGCGATCAACGCGGTCGTCCCACACGCGGATCTTGAGAACGAAGCCATCGACTGGGCCCGCACGATCCTGACGAAGTCGCCCACCGCCATCCGCATGCTCAAGTTCGCCTTCAACGCCGTCGACGACGGTCTCGTCGGCCAGCAGGTCTTCGCGGGCGAGGCGACGCGGCTCGCCTACGGCACCGACGAGGCCGTCGAAGGCCGAGACGCATTCCTTGAGAAACGCGATCCCGACTGGGGTCCGTACGACTGGCAGTTCTAGTCCCGCTGTGACACGGATGCTCAGGGTCGTGCCCGCCGATCGGCCGCTCGTCATGCTCGACCTGCTTCGCGACGCCCTGGACGGGCGCGGGGACGCCCTGCTGCCCGTGTTTTCCCCCGTGCCCGACCTTGCCGTCTACCGCGCCAGTTCCGCCGTTACGCGCCCGGCACGCCTGGCGCGAAACGGCGCACCCGGCGCGCACGTCCCTGTTGCGGCATCCGTCTCGCCTGTGCCCTCGCCAGTGCCCGCGACCGTTCCTGCGACAGTTCCGGACGGAACGGCGGTCGTCATCGAGACGAGCGGCTCGACCGGCGTGCCCAAGCGGGTGCTGCTCGGCGCGGCAGCCCTCCGGGCGAGCGCCGCGGCATCGAGTGCGGCGCTCGGCGGACCAGGCCAGTGGCTGCTCGCCCTGCCTGTCCACTACGTCGCGGGCGTCCAGGTGCTCGTCCGCTCGCTCTCGGCGGGAACGACACCGATCGTGCTCGCTCCCGGCCACTTCGACCCCGCCGCCTTCTTCGCAGCGGCAAGCCGGCTGACCGCACCGCTGCGCTACACCTCCCTCGTTCCTGTGCAACTCGCCCGCCTGCTCGACGCGGTCGACGCCGCTGGTGCCGCAGATCAGGACGCGGCCGGAGAATCGCTCGCACTCCTGCGCCGCTTCACCGCGATCCTCGTCGGCGGCCAGGCCATGCCTCCCGAACTGCTCGCGCGCGCCGCCTCGCTCGGCATCACCGTCGTGCGCACCTACGGCTCCTCCGAAACGGCCGGCGGATGCTGCTACAACGGCCGCCCGATCGGAGACACGGTGGTGCGCGTCGTCGCCGGCGAGCTCGAGATTTCCGGCTCCGTGCTCGCCGACGGGTACCTCGACGACCCGCTTCGCACCCGCGACCGCTTCACCGAGGAGAACGGCGTGCGCTGGTACCGCACCGGTGACCTCGGCGAGGTCGACGCCGTGACCGGCCTCGTGCGTGTGCTCGGCCGCGCGGACAACGTGATCATCTCCGGAGGCGAGAAGGTCTCCCTCGACGCCGTCGAACGGGTCGTGCGGGGCCTTCCCGGCTTCTCGGCGGCCGTCGTGGTCGGGGCGACGGATGCCCGGTGGGGCCAGGTCCCGGTCGTTGCTATCCCAGCGGCGCACGACACGGTGCCGAGCTGGTCGGGCGGCGAGGCCTCGCCCAGGTCGCGGACCGCAGTGCCGTCCTCATCCCCGGAGGCGGATACGGCGCAGCTCGCGGTCGTGATGGAAGCTGTCGCATCCGCGCTCGGCAAGGCGGCCAGGCCGAACCGCCTGCTCCTGGTCGCCGAGATTCCCGTGCTCGCTTCCGGGAAGCCCGACCGGCGCGCCCTGCAGCGCCTCGCCGAGGCCGGCAGCTGACCTGTGGTTCACCGGCCTGCGCCGGGAAGCCCGCCTGGATCCCTGAACCCTGTGACCGTGAGGCCGGGCTGCTTGGCCGAGCCCACGACACACCCCGCGAGCACGGTGACGGGCCAGCCTGGATTCGGTCGCGCACTCGCGGCATCCTCTTATCAAGCGCCCGGTAACATGAAAACGTGGCACAGGGAGCGCGGCCGGTCAGGCCCAAAATGCAGCGATTGAATCCTTCGGAGACCCTCGGGGCGTCGGCGTCCGCCGGGCAGTCGGCCGGAAAGCAGACGGGGAAGCCGGCCGGGAAACCCGCGGCCAAGCCCGCCAAGCCCGCCAACTCCGGTCGATCCGGCAACCCGGCGAAGCGGAACGGCGCAGAAGCGCACGGCCGCTCCGGACCGGCGACGGCCGGCGACTGGATCTCCGGCGCGCGACTTCGCACCCTTCCCCTCGCGATCGCCCCGGTCGCCCTCGGCACCGGCGCGGCCATCGTTGCGAGCGATCCGGGCGTCTTCCACCCGGTGCGCGCCGTGCTCGCTCTCATCGTCGCACTCTGCCTGCAGATCGGCGTGAACTACGCGAACGACTACTCCGACGGCATCCGCGGCACCGACGCCTACCGCGTCGGCCCGGCCAGGCTCACCGGCGGCGGGGCGGCGAGGCCGCGGTCCGTGCTCACGGTCGCCCTCGCCTTCTTCGGCCTCGCCGCGCTCGCCGGTCTCGTGCTGGTCGTCCTGAGCGGCCAGTGGTGGCTGCTGCTCGTCGGCGCCGCCGCGATCGTCGCCGCCTGGTTCTACACCGGCGGCAAGCGTCCGTACGGCTACTTCGGCCTCGGTGAGCTGTTCGTATTCGTGTTCTTCGGGCTCGTCGCAACCGCGGGTACGACCTTCGTGCAGGTCGGCACGGTGAACCTCGAGAGCTGGCTCGGCGGGGTCGCGATCGGCCTCATCGCCTGCGCCGTGCTCATGGTCAACAACCTGCGCGACATCGTGCCGGACAAGGCCTCCGGAAAGCGCACCCTCGCGGTGCTGATCGGCAACCTGCCCGGCCGCATCGTCTTCTGCGTGCTGCTGCTCGTGCCGTTCCTGATCGCGGCCTTCTTCGCGCTGTTCTACCCGCTCGCGTGGTTCGTGCTCTTCGTGCTCCTGCTCGCCCTCCCGGCGTGCCTGATCACCGTGACGGCGAAGACCGCGGCCGAGCTCATCCTGGCGCTCAAGCTCACGAGCTTCAGCGCGCTCCTGTACGGCCTGCTACTGGGCGCTGCTTTCGCGTTCTGACGTCGGTGATGCCGCTGACGCAGCGGTCGTGACGGGCGCAGCGGATGCCGCGG